>JAFRCZ010000084.1 GCA_017404125.1 Methanobrevibacter sp. | reverse complement strand
TGAAGCTGGCGTATCAGTTGCAGCCACTTACCCTGGAACTCCTTCTTCTGAAATAGGCCATATCTTATCAGTGGTTGCTAAAAAGGCAGAGATGTATTTTGAATTTTCTGCAAATGAAAAGGTGGCTATGGAGGTAGCTGCTACTGCAGCTGCAAGTGGCCTTAGGTCATTCACCTTCATGAAACATGTAGGTTTGAATGTAGCTGCTGATTCATTTATGACTACTGCTTACTCTGGAGTTAAAGGGGGAATGATTGTTCTTGTAGCAGATGACCCTTCCTTATTCTCTTCTCAAAACGAACAGGATACAAGAAATTATTCAAGGCTTTCTTCAATTCCAATACTTGAACCGTCTTCTCCTCAAGAGATTAAGGACATGATGGTTTATGGATTTGACTTGTCTGAACAGTTTGGAATTCCTGTAATACTTAGAACAAGTACTCGTGTATCCCACATGAGAGGAATCGTGGAATGTGGTGAAATTGAAAAACCTAAATCCACTACCAAAGAAACAGAATCAGATGGTCATTGGTTGAAAGGATACTTTGTTAAAAATCCAAGAGAGTTTGTACCTGTACCTGCAAATGCGCTTGCAATGCATGAAAGACTTGCTCTCAAGATGGACGAAATGGAGGAAGTGGCTAATGAAAGCCCAGTAAATGAGGTTTATTCATTTGAAAATGGTACACTTCAAGGCAAGTTTGGTGTAATTTCCTCTGGAGGTGCTTTCAATTATGCTTATGATATTGTTCATCAGGAAAACTTAGGTATGGACATTCTAAAGATTGCACTATCCTATCCTACTCCTAAGGATTTGATTTATGACTTCTGTAAGAACCTTGAAGGAGTATTCATTGTTGAGGAAGTGGATCCTGTACTTGAAAGGGATGTGCTTGCAGTGCTTGGTGAAAATAATTTGGATTGTCCTGTTTATGGTAAATTCGATGGGACTTTCCCAATGGTTCATGAATATAATGGGGATATTGTAAAGGAATCCATCAATAAAGTCATTTGTGATTTAAAAGATGATGACGAGTTTTTAGAGGAGTACAAATCAGAAAATGGTGAAGACTTCGAAGGAGACTTAATAGAAATCATTGACAAAATGGAATTCAGTGATGGATTGAATGAATTGGTGGAAAACATTCCAACAAGAGCTCCAACATTATGTGCCGGATGTTCCCACAGATCTGCATACTTTGCAGCTGTAAAGGCATACCAAGAGCTTGGATACGATAAATCTGACATGATTTTTGCATCTGATATAGGATGCTATACCTTAGGAATTTCACCTCCTTATGAAACTGCTGATTATCTTCTTGCAATGGGTTCTTCTGTAGGTGACGGTTGCGGTTTCTCTATTGCAACAAACCAACATGTAATGAGTTTCATTGGAGATTCCACATTCTTCCACAGCGGATTGTCTCCACTTGTAAATGCAGTTCACAATAAGAACAAGTTTGTGCTTACAATTTTAGACAATAGAATCACTGCAATGACTGGAGGTCAGCCAAACCCTGGAATTCCAGTTGATGGAATGGGAGATGAGGCTCCAGCCATTTCAATTGAAGACATTGTGGAAGCTATTGGAGTTAAATTCTTGAAGATAGTAAATCCCCATAACATTAAAAAGACTGTAGATATCTACAAAGAGGCTTTGGAATATGATGGAGTTGCTGTTGTCATTGCAAGATATCCATGTACATTAATAAAAGGTCAAAAGAAAAAGGCACCTATGGTCATTAAGGACAATTGTGTCAAATGCTTAACTTGTGTTGAAACATTGGCATGTCCTGCCATCTCATATCTTAACGATAAAGTGACTGTTGATGAGGCCCTTTGCAAGTCATGTACTGTCTGTATACAAGTTTGTCCGAATAAAGCAATTGGAGTAAAAAAAAGGTGATTAAGATGTCTGAAAATATAACTAATAGTAATATTGATTCTATTAATGATTCTAATGATGTAAACTACAGTATCTACATTTCTGGTGTAGGCGGTCAGGGAATTATCAAAACATCTGTAATCATTGGTGAAGCTGCAATGCTTGAAGGCTATGATGTAGTAATGAGTGAAATTCATGGTATGAGCCAAAGGGGTGGATCTGTATCAACTGAATTAAAGATAGGTAATTTCAAGTCATCTATTGTAGAGGAATCTAAAGCAGATTTGATTCTTGCTTTCGAACCTATTGAAGTTTTAAGAGGTTTGGATAAGGCAAACAAGGACACTACCTTAATTTTCAATACTTTACCTATTGTGCCTTCCACTTTAACTCAAACTGGAGAGACATATCCTGAAATTGATGATATCATAAAGAATCTTAAGGATAACTTTGATTCAGTTTATCCAATTGAAGGAAATGGCCTTGCAAAAGATGCAGGAAGCATCTTATCATTGAATATGGTGCTTTTAGGTGCATGTGTTGCAAATGACAGTTTCCCACTTTCAAAAGAAACTGTTGAAACTGCAATGAAACATAACTTGGCTCCTAAATTCCATGAAATGAATTTAAAAGCTATTGAAAATGGTTACAATGCAATTAAGGGTTCATTGTAATCTTTAATTTTTCTTTTTTTATTTTTTTTAGAGATTTGGAATTTGGAGATTTAAATATTTCTTATTATTTTTATTTTTGAGATTTATTTCTTTTTTTATTAGTTTTTTATATAATTTAATTTAATCTAATTTAATTTTATACCACAAATCATACAAACCTTGTCCTCTTCCTTAACTCTATTACCGCATTGAGGACAATATTTAGGTAAGATTGGTTTGCCTGTTTTAAGTTTCTTATTAAGAAATATGTCTTCTCTGATTCTTCTGTTTTGAATGAGACAAGCTCTGTCCCAGTCATGTTCCATTAAGGTTTTCTTTACAAAATAAGCTTCGACCATAGTGTCGTATTTGCCGAAATGCTCCTCTCCTCTCAATACACAGAATTTTCGTTCCTTATGGTCAAAGACAATCTCCCCTTCCCTTTCCTTTTTATTGAATTTAATGTTTCCTTTTATTTGCCCTCTTGGACGGCTTTCAGGAAATGGAGGAAGTTCCATATTCTCATATTTATTAGGCAAATCACATTCCACAAGCAGATCGTAATCAAATTTACAATAAAACAAGCAGTCTCTTTCATAGAGGGCATCAGACAATTTACTGAATTCGCCATAATCTTTATTATTATGTTTAATACGATATTTATTGCCGGATTTTACTATATTCCTATAAAAATATCTTATATCAGTATTTTTTATCTTAACACCTCCATTAAATCAATGCTTTAAATGTGGCCTATAAACTTTAATTTTTTATAGATTCTTTAAAAAAATAAGGGTAAATATTATTTTGTATTATGTATTATATTAAATTTTTTAAATCAATTTCAAATCAATTTTTTATCAACATTTTTTAAATTTTTATTAAAATATTTCCATCATAATTTTTTTTAATATTTGTAAAATATTTTCAGTATCTATTTTTTGCATTTCAGTTTAATATTTTTGCATCTTGTTAATTTGGATAAGTATCCATTTATATAATAATCAACTAAGTAATATTATCTAAAAACAAATGGAATTTCATTAATCATTTTAGAAAAACAAAAAAAATTAAATTGTAATTAAGTGTGAT
>JAFRCZ010000083.1 GCA_017404125.1 Methanobrevibacter sp. | reverse complement strand
GTATTTGGTGGAGAAAAATCAGTTGCTGGTTCCCTTGCAATGCTTTCCGTAACTGCAGTTCTTTCAGTATTTGTATGGGTATTCTACAGTGCAATCGGATACACCCTTCCAGAGCTTAACTTCTGGTACATATTGATTATTTCTGCAATTGCAACACTTTGTGAAGCTATCAGTTATGGTGGAATTGATAACCTTACAGTTCCTTCTGTAACTTCTATTTTATACTTATTGGTTGCAACTGTACTCTAACCAGCTTTTTCGCCCTTTGGGGCGCAAAACCTGGACCAAAATATTTTTCATGGTCTGATTGGTAAATCTATCATTTATTGTGATAAATTTTCTTATTTTTTTTTACTTTTTTGTTTTTCAATTAATTCTTTACTAAAATGACTAAAATTTATTTTTTATTTAATCTTTTTATTTTGATTTTAAAAGAATATTCTCATTTATATATTAATAAAAATAATTTTTACTCTTTTTATTTTAAATTAAATCATTTTAAAGCAGTTTTATTTATTTCAACAAATTTTAAATTAAAATAACTTTTTGTTAATAAAATCGAAACCTTTATATACTATGAAGTGTAAGTATTATTTAGTTACAAAAACTAACTAAAAGATTTACATTAATAATTGTTGATAAATTTTTAATAAATTCTTTTAATTCTTTATTTGGTTCGTGAAATCAAGTTATTTTGATTAAAAACAATTGATTAAACGAATTATTAGAATTTAAATAGAATTAATTCTTTTAATTGTTTATTGATGATTAGTTTGTATTTATTTGGTTATTTGAATAAATAGATGGTCTTTAAATCTTTAGTTTAATTTTAATGTATTTGTTGAAATCTTGAATTTCATTTGTATTTGACCAATCTCTTGATTTGGATTATTGATTAGATTCAAGCATTCAATAAACAATTTTAAAATTAATTCTAACAATTGATATTTCTGTACCATCAATGGTTATTAATGGTCTTTTATTAGTGTAACTCGGTGACACTAATGATCTCTATTAGTGTAGCTTACAATATTATATCTTAGTGTGACCGTATCATACTTACATTTATTATTATTCATTCACAAAAAAACGAAAAGGAGTTGAAGATTATGGCTGATAAAGAACTTAAAATCAAAGTTGCAGAAACTTTATCTCAAAAAGATGTTGGTAAAAATATAGCTAAATTGGATATGGAATCCATGTTTAAACTCGGCCTTAAGGATGGAGATTTAATCGAGATTATTGGGCCTAAACATACTGCGGCTGTAGCTGTAGCTTCTCAATCTGATATGGAATCAATTATTAGGATAGACGGTACAACCCGTAAGAATTCAGGTGCTTCAATAGGACAGGAGGTTACCATTAAAAGGGCAGAAGCAAAAGAGGCTAAGAAAATTGTTCTAGCTCCTATTGATGCAAGAATTAGAATCAGTGGGGATTTAAACAGTGCATTCAGAAACCAAGTAATGGTTAAAGGCGACTTGGTGAACACTAGGGTTAAAGCTCCACAAAGAAGATCCGGCAGCGGATTCTTTGATGATATATTTGATGATATCATGAATGTTCCGGGCATTGGTGCAATGAGCCAAATCAAATTGGCAGTTGTAAGCACAAATCCTGGAGGGGTTGTAAAAGTCGGTCCGAATACCAAAGTGGAAATCACTGACGAACCGGTTGATGTTTCCAAATTGGAAGGTGTATCTAACCTTGTAGATATTAGTTACGATGATATCGGTGGTTTAAAGGATGAGGTCAAAAAAGTTAGGGAAATGATCGAAATTCCTCTTAAGAAACCGGAATTATTTGATAAGTTAGGTATTGCTCCTCCAAAAGGAGTATTGATGCATGGGCCTCCAGGTACCGGTAAGACCTTGCTTGCAAAGGCTGTAGCAAATGAAAGTGATGCTCACTTCATTGTAATCAATGGTCCTGAAATCATGAGCAAATATGTTGGTGGATCTGAAGAAAACCTAAGGGAATTCTTTGAGGAAGCTGAAGAAAATGCACCTTCAATCATATTCATTGATGAATTGGATGCTATTGCACCTAAACGTGAAGAAACTCAAGGTGAAGTGGAAAGAAGAACTGTTGCACAGCTATTGACCTTGATGGATGGACTTAATTCAAGAGGTCAAGTGGTTGTAATCGGCGCAACAAACAGGCCAGATTCCCTTGACGGTGCATTAAGAAGACCTGGTAGGTTTGACCGTGAAATTGAAATCGGTGTTCCTGATAAGGAAGAACGTAAGGAAATCATGGAAATCCACACAAGAGGAATGCCTCTTGCAGAAGATGTTGATTTGGATGATTTGGCAGATACAACCCATGGATTTGTAGGTGCAGATCTTGAAGCATTAGCTAAGGAAGCAGCTATGAGGGTTGTAAGAAGAATCATACCTGATTTAGGTGCTGACGATGAGATTCCTCCTGAAGTATTGGAAAAACTCGTAGTAACTAAGGATGATTTTAAATCTGCACTTAGGGAAATCCAGCCATCTGCTTTAAGAGAAGTTCTTGTACAAGTTCCAAATGTTACCTGGGACGATGTTGGTGGATTGGATGATGCTAAACAGGAATTGAAGGAAGCTGTAGAATGGCCTCTTAAATACCCAGACAAATTCAAGGAATTTGGTGTAAGACCACCTAAAGGTACTTTGTTGTATGGTATTCCAGGTACTGGTAAGACCATGCTTGCAAAGGCTGTTGCAAACGAAAGTGAAGCTAACTTCATTGCAATCAAAGGGCCTGAACTCTTGTCCAAATGGGTTGGTGAGTCTGAAAAAGGTGTGAGGGAAGTCTTTAGAAAAGCAAGACAAACTGCCCCTACTGTAATCTTCTTTGATGAAATCGATTCAATTGCAAGTTCAAGAGGTGCGGAATCTGGTGATTCTGGAGTAACCAAACGTGTCGTAAATCAATTGCTAACTGAAATTGATGGTCTTGAAGAATTGGAGGATGTTGCAATCATTGCAGCTACCAACAGACACGACATTATAGATCCAGGTTTAATGAGACCTGGAAGATTTGACAGACACATTAAGGTTGATGCTCCAAATGAAGATGCAAGACTTGCTATATTCAAGGTACACACTAAGGACATGCCTCTTGCAAAAGACGTAAAGCTTAAGAAATTGGCTAAAAACACCGAAGGATATGTTGGAGCAGACATTGAAGCAGTCTGCCGTGAAGCTGCAATGCTCGCTTTAAGAGAGAACATTGAAGCAAGCGAGGTTTCAGCTAAGTTCTTCGATGAAGCTATGGATAAAGTGAAGCCAAAAACCGTAAGTGATGAAGAAGAATTGATTCAATACTACTAAATTGGATTAATTCCTTTATCACTTTTTTCCTCCTTAAATTAATCATTTCTAATCATTAAATCACATCAAAATCAAAAACACACTAAATACACAAATCAAAAACACATTAACACACGAATCATTAAAAAACACACTATAAAATCAAAGTACATTTAATATTTTCATAAAACACCTATGCTATAGAAACATTATAGCAAGTAAAAATTATAACTATAGGAACATTATAGTTATTAAAAAATCTTATCCATTATAGAAACATTATAATGGATAAAATAAACTCATATTATCGCTAAAACTCTATATTAACGCTAAATTCATATATTGGCACTAAAAACACCTATAATATATTGTAATGGATTAAAGAATAGATTTTTATACCTTTTCAGTCTATCTTTAATCCATTCCCTCTGTTTTTTATTTTTATTTTTTCAAAATTTCTCACTAATTTTTCTGCCATTTTTCTATTATTTTTAATAATTTTTCATTCTTTTTTATACTTTTTTACTAAATTAAATTCAATAATCTATTTATTCTAAAAGAAATAAAATAATTAGTAAGTTTATAAGATTTAACAATTGTTAATTAATTTTTATGATGGGATTATTATGGATAAACATGTAATTGAAGCTTTAGGTAGAGCTAGAATAACAGTTCAGGATGGAAAAGTTGTTGATGTTGGTGAACCTAAGATTGAATATTGCCCTTTATTTCACAAGCATAGGGGAATTGAAAAATTAACAGAAGAAGAGATTAGAAAGAATATTCAATTTAGAATAGATGATTTTGGAATGTGCACTAAAGATCGTGTTTTAAGATTAAAAGACTTTTTATCCTTTGGAATTTCAGAAATATTATCCACTTTACTCACAGATAACTTAATTGATTGTGCAGTTATGGTCTGTGAAGGTTGCGGAACAGTACTTGTTACTGAAAGCGAATTGGCTCAGGGAGTCGGTGGAAGAGTTTCAGGGCTTGTTGAAACCAGTACAATACCAGAACTTATTGAAGAATTCCTTCCAAATCATGTTTTTGATGAGGAAAATGCAACAATTGATCAGGTGGAAGGTTTTAGATTAGCTATTGAAAATGGCTATAGGAATATAGCAGTCACTATATGTTATCCTGAAGATGGAATAATTCTCAGAGAATTGGAAAAGGAATATGAAGATGTAAATCTTTATTTGTTTGGAGTTCATTCAACTGGCCTAACAAGAGAAGAAGCGGAAATCATGTTTGATGTGTGTGATGTAGTTACCGGTTGTGCTTCAAAACATTTAAGGGATATTGGGGAGGAAGAAAATATTTTCAAGGTAGGCACTTCAATTCCAATTTTTGGTGCAAGTGAAAAAGGAGAGGAATTTATTAAATTAAGATTAGATAAAATAGGTGGGCCAAAGAAAAAAACTGGAAATTCAAGACATCCAGAACCATTAATTTAGATAATTTTATTTATAATTTCTTATTTTTTCTCTTTTTTTATTTTATATTTACATAAAATTATTTAAATATTAGTTAAGTTTATATAATTTTTTAAACATATTTTCTTTAATAAGACTTAATTATAACTTTTTTTAAGTATTTTTTAAATTTATTTTATTCATAATTAATTTTTAAAAATTAATTTATCATTAAATATTAGATTATTAATTTTATCATGGAGATTTTAAATGTCAAAGGATGTAGTTTTAATATTATCTGGAGGATTGGACTCCTCTACTTTATTATATAAATTATTGAATGAAGGAAACAAGGTCACTGCACTCAGTTTCAATTATGGACAAAAGGCAGCTATTGAAATTGAAAGAGCTGCGGAAATTTGTGCAATGAATGACGTTCCTCATTTTGTATTTGATATACAAAACATTGTGGATTTGCTTTCAAGCAGTTTGACTGATAAGGATAATGACAATGTTGAAGAGCCAAGGAATACTGTTGTTCCAAGCAGAAATACAATTTTGCTTGAACTTGCAACTGCTTTTGCAATAAGCAACAATAAGGAAGAAGTCTATTATGGTGCAATCAAGGCAGATGTTGGAGATTATCCAGACACAACTCCAGAGTTCTTAAAGCAAATCAATGAATTGAATAAAGTCAATAATTATGAATACATTCCAGTATGCGCTCCATTTATCGATACAGATAAAAAGGATGTTGTAAAACTTGCATTGAAATTAGGAGTGCCAATAGAAAAGACTTGGAGCTGTTATGTAAACAATGATGGAACTCCATGTGGTGAATGTTTTAGCTGCAAATCAAGAATAGAAGCTATTGAAGAGGCTAAAAAAGAATTAGGTATGGATTAAGTAAATTAAATAAATTAAATTGATTAGAAATTTTTATTAGAAAGAGAGGTTTATATTATGTTAACATTAGTATCAGAACATAGAATATATGGTTGTCACAAATTGAAAAATCAAGGTGGAAAATGTACTCAGTGGCATGGGCACCAATATAGAATCATTTTAACTTTAAAAGCGCCATATAAGGATTTGGATTATAGGAATATGATTATGGACACTTATGACATTGAAGCAATATTCAATGATTTCATTGGTGTAGACCATTTGAATTTAAATGAATTTATGGACTCAGAAGATCCTACAATGGAAGAAATGAGCAAGTTCTTCTATGATGGATTAAAACCTAAAATTGAATGCTTGGTAAGTGTTGGAGTCTATGAAACTCCTGAAACAGGTGTAACTTACGAGCCTATGGAATAGTTTAAGAACATATCGTATAAGTTTATTTTCTTATTAAAAAGGAAATCTCATCATAAATTGTTTATTTAAAGTAGGTGATTAAAATTAAAGTTAGTGAAATATTCACATCATTTCAAGGTGAAGGCCCTTATGTAGGAACTCCAGCAACTTTCTTGAGATTGTATGGCTGCAATTTGAACTGTGAATGGTGTGATACAGACATCTCTACCTATGAAATGCTGTCTGTGGATGATGTTGCTGAGATTATTCTTACTCAAATGGAATTCAACAATATCAAAACATTGATTATAACCGGTGGAGAGCCTACTTTACAGATGGAAGAGATAAAACGTTTAATTAAAGAGCTTCCAGAAGACATTAAAATTCAAATGGAAACTAACGGATCCTTATTTGAATATGTTCCTGAAATAGAATATGTAATCAGTCCAAAAGAAGATAAGGAAAAGGTCTTTGAAAATTATTATAATTATGAAAATACCTTCTTTAAGTTCGTCATCACTTCCCAAGAGGATATAGATGAAGTGATTTCATTAAAAGAAAAATATAATTATGATAAGGCAATATGGCTACAGGGAGAATTTAGCCAAGATGCTGAAATGGCTGATTTGATTAGGGAAAATTTTCCTCGTTTAGAAAATGTAAAATTATCTGTGCAAACTCATAAGTATTTGAATCAAAGATAAACAGCATCCATATTGCAAATTAAGCGAGTTAATGATTAGTTTAATTCAAATTAAAAATATACTTATATTAGTATAATCAAATATATTATTAAGAAAATGTTTGTTAGAATTGAAATTTTATTTTAAATTTAAGTGATAAATTATGTATAAAAGAATTTTATTACCAACTGATGGATCTGAATACTCCTTGCGTGAGGTTGCAAGAGCAGAGCACTTATTGGCTGATGGTGGAGAAATTATTATTCTCGGTGTCGCTATAAAAATAAGAAAAACCGCTTTCCATAGAACTAAAGATGTTAGGAAATTAAATAAAGAAGCTGTTAAGGAAGCTGAAGATAATGTTAAAGCAATGGCAGAATGCTTTGATGATAGTTTTAATGTCAGGACTATGGTAAAAACAGGTTTCCCTTCTGATCAAATCAATAAAGTTGCAGAAGATGAGGATTGTGACTTGATTATCATTGCATCTTCAGGTAGAAGTGGATTCCATAAATTTGTTCTTGGAAGCGTTGTTGAAAACGTTCTTAAAGAATGTGAAAAAGATGTTTTATTAATTCATAATTAATTAATAAATCATTTCTCTTTTTTTATTTATTTTGCTTTTTTAAAAGTAGTGCTATTTTTTCATTAATTAATATTTTTTAAAAATAGTTTAGTATAGTTTTTAAAGGATATACTTTTTTTATTTATTCTTCAAAAATTTCTAATGATCTATTGCCAATTCTAGATAATTGGGTTTCCATTTTTTCTATTTGATCTTCATTTAATCCTTCAAATAGGAATGCATCGAAATTCTTAAAGAGTTCAATACATTTTTCGAATGTCTCTTCTCCTTTTTCAGTTAAGTGTAACTTACGACGTGCGTTATTTTCTTCATCAATGGTTTTGTAAACCAATTTCTTTTCTTCCAGTTTTTTAAAGGTTTTAGTAATGTTTGCTTCGGATACATGCAATCCTTTTGCAATTTCCCTTTGGCTGATTCCATCACTATAATAAATTTTTGATAAAAACATGGATTCTGCAGGATTAATCTTTAATTCACTGCCGTTTTCTTTATAAAACTCTTCGAATCCTTTTTTTATATTGTACCAGGAGTTAAGATAACTCTTTTCATAATTAAATACAGAATTTTTTTTCATAGTATATCCTCATCACTTTACTATGTTAATATGTAACTTTCTTTAAATATATAAATGTATTTTTATTTTTTGAGATTTAAAATAATGATTATTAACTGAGTAAAGATTTAAAAGAAAAATTATATTTAATTGATTAATAAGAGTATAATTAAGTATCTTAAGTGAGGCATATTTATGGATAGGGATGAAATTATAGTAAGAACCAGTATTATTGGAATATTGGTAAATCTAGTTCTTGTTGCATTTAAAGCAAGTATTGGGATAATGGTAAACAGTATTGCAATTACATTGGATGCAGTAAACAATTTAACAGATGCTTTATCTTCAATCATCACTATCATTGGAACAAAATTGGCAGGAAAAGCTCCAGATAAGGAGCATCCATATGGTTATGGCAGAATAGAGTACTTCTCTTCTGTAATAATTTCTGTAATTGTTCTTCTTGCAGGGATAACTGCTTTAGAGGAATCCGTTCCAAAGATATTCAATCCAGTTCTTGCAGACTATACCTTTGTTTCCATTTTCATTATTTCAGTGGCTGTAGTTGTCAAATTCCTTTTAGGAAGATATGTAAAGGGAAAAGGAAAGGAAATAAATTCACAGTCATTGGTTGCATCTGGAAGTGATGCATTGTTTGATGCAATATTATCCTTGTCTACAGTAGTTGCAGCTATTATAAGTTTTATTTGGCATATCAGTTTGGAAGGCATTTTAGGAACCATAATCGCTTTTGTCATTATAAAAGCAGCTATTGAAATGCTCTCTGAAACCTTAAGCAGCATGATAGGAACTCGTGTTGATAGTGAAATAACTGATAAGCTTAAGGAAAGAATCAGCGAATTTGAAGAGGTCAAGGGAGTTTATGATTTGACTTTGCATAATTACGGCCCAACACAATTGATGGGTTCTGTCCATGTTGAGCTTCGAGATGACTTGACTGCAAAAGAGATTCATAAGCTAACCAGACATATTCTCTATGCTGTCTATGAAGAGTTTGGAATTATACTTACCGTTGGAATTTATGCATCAAATACAGACAATGAAGAGGCTAATGAAATCAAGGAAAGCCTTAATGAAATCATTGCAAAATATCCTGAAATATTGCAAATGCATGGGTTTTACATTGATGAGGACATAAATCTAATCACTTTTGATCTAATCGTTGATTTTGATGCAGATCGTAGTGTTATAAAAGAAAAGGTTTTAGATGAAATTAGAAATAAATATCCGAAATATCAATTTGATGCAATCTTAGATGCAGATTATAGTGACTAGTTCAAACTTTTATAAAAAGTTTGATCAAAATTCTTTCACTTGTAAGTAGGGTGCAGATTATAGTGACAGTTTCACTATAATCATTTTTTTTAAAGATTATTTTATTCGTAAAAACCAAAACAATTAATCTTTGGCTTATTTTATAAAAACAGTTAGAATTGTTTAAAGTTGTTTAAAAGAGTTTTAAAAAGAGCATTAGAATAATAATTATGGGGGAGTTTTAATAACTCTCCCTTTATTATTCATTAAGTGTTTTCTAATTATATTGCAGTCCATCCACCGTCAATACAGATTAATTGACCGGTACAGAAACTGGATGCGTCAGATGCTAAGTAAATTGCGATACCGTCTAATTCACCAGGTTTACCTAATCTGCCTGCTGGACAGTATGCTGCAATGAGATCCATGAATCCAGGTAATTCGATGGAGTCAACAGTTAATTCGGTTTCGAATACTGCAGGACCGATTGCGTTTACGGTAATGTTGTATTTAGCCCATTCTACAGCTAAGTTTTTGGTTAAGTTCATTACTGCACCTTTTGCTGAGGAGTATACACTAATTCCTCCACCAGGGAAGATTACTCTACTGTGGATGGAACCGATGTTAATGATTTTACCGTATTCTTGTTTAATCATGATTTCTCCAACAGCTTTACACATGTAGTATACACCGGTTAAGTCAATGTGAATGTGTCTGTCCCATTCTTCGTTGGATTGGTCAACAACCATTTTGTTGTTACCCATACCTGCTGCATTTACGAGAATGTCGATTCTTCCGTAAGCATCCATTACTTTTTGTACGGATGCGGTAATGCTGTCGTAGTCACCTACATCGGTTACAGCATACATTACTTCAGTACCGAATTTTTCTTCTATTTCTTTAACATTTTCTTGTAATCTTTCTTCTCTTCTAGCGAATAATGCTAATTTTGCGCCTTGGCTTGCGTATGCTTGAGCAATTTGCCAACCTAATCCTGAGGAAGCACCAGTAACAACTGCTACTTTGTCTTTAATGTCGAAATAGTTTTTCATTTT
>JAFRCZ010000082.1 GCA_017404125.1 Methanobrevibacter sp. | reverse complement strand
TTTAATTTATATTAGCCTAATTATTAATAATTTCGAGTTATTTTTAGTTATTTTTTATTCTCATTTTTTAATAATTAGATATTTATATAAATTATTAAAACCAAAATTTAATAATATATAAAGTAATTTTTTAAAATTATTTCAAATCATATTTGTTAATCATTAAAACAATAGAGTTGATACGTGTGAAAATTAGAACTGGAAGACTTGAAAAGGAAATGACTGATGAAGCTGCAGTATACACTTCTTCATTGGAATTTGACAGATTTATCTTTGATGCTGATATTCAATGCAATTATGCTCACACTTCAATGCTTAAGGCTCAAGGAATCATTGATGAGGAAATAGCTGACAAGATTCTTGATGCATTGGATAAGTTAAGTGATGAAGGATTTGATGCACTTGAATTTGACCATTCTGTTGAAGACGTTCATATGGCTGTTGAAAACTATGTAACCAAGCTTGTAGGCCCTGAGGCAGGATTTATGCACACTGCAAAGTCAAGGAACGATCAGGTAGCAACAGACATAAGGCTCCTTTTGAGAGACAGAATTACAGAGATTCAAATAGGAATTCTTGAATTCATTGAAGGAATCCTTGAACTTGCAAAAGAACACAAGGAAACTGTAATGATTGGATACACTCACTTGCAGCATGCACAACCTGTCACTTTAGCTCATCACTTGATGGCTCATGCTCAAGCTTTAAAAAGAGACTATCAAAGATTGGATGATACCTATAAAAGGGTTAATCTAAACCCATTAGGTTCAGCAGCTATGGCAACTACAAGTTTTCCAATTGACAGAGAATTAACAACTCAACTCTTAGGTTTTGATGATTACTTGGAAAACTCTATGGATGGCGTTTCATCAAGAGACCATATTGCAGAGACTGTATTCGATCTCAGTGCTCTTTGTACCACATTATCCAAAATCTGTGAAGAATTAGTTCTTTGGAGCACTTATGAGTTTGGAATCGTTTCAATGGCAGATGAATATTCATCAACATCTTCAATCATGCCTCAAAAGAAAAACCCTGATGTGGCTGAGGTTGCTCGTTCCAAATGCGCTATTGTTAATGGTGAACTTGTTACAATTTTGACTATATTGAAAGCTATTCCATACACTTACAACAGAGACCTCCAAGAGATTACTCCTCACTTATGGAATGCTTGTGATGTGGCTTATGACACTTTAAAGATTGTCAATCATATGCTTTTAACAGTTACTTTCAATACTGACAGATGCCTAGAGTTAGCAGGAGCTAACTTTGCTACAGCTACTGATTTGGCTGACATCATGGTAAGGGAACGCAAAATACCATTTAGAACAGCTCATAAGATAGTTGGAAGAATTGTAAATGAAGCAGTAGCAGAAGGACTTAATCCAAGTGAGATTGATGGTGCATATGTGGATAATGTAGCAGAAGAGCTTGGATTTGAAAAGTTAGGTCTTGATGATGATTTGATTCACAATGCCTTAAATCCAATCGAAAATGTTAAAATAAGAAATGTGCCAGGTGGACCTTCTCCTGAAATGGTGCAATTAGCTATTGACAATATGAACATATTTTTAGATAATGAATTTGAAAAACAAGGAATTTAATTGTTTTTCATTCTTTATTTTACTTAATTTTATTTTTTTAAACTTGTTTATAACTATTGTTAAAAATTCTTATTATATGGTGGAAATATGGTATATGATGTTGATGCTCTTCTAAATCATATTAATAGAATCAGAAATGAAATAGGTCATGAAGAAGTCAATATAGACATTAAGGAAGTTCTTTATGATAAGGACACTAATGAGATGTGGATAATTACCAATGATCGTCCTGATAAATCAGCTATTATTGGAAAAGGAGGATGGGTTGTTGGAAGACTTAGGGAAGAGCTTCAAATTGAGAGTATTCATGTAGAAAGTTTTTCTGATTTCTTGCAAAAGGAGTATCGTATGAACCTTTCCTTAAAAAAATTAAATTCATTTGTTAAGGAAAATGAATTGGATTATGGTGTATTTTTGGCATTGAATAATCTAATAGACATCTTAAAGATAAAATTGGATAATCTCTATTCATTTAATTTCTACAAATACTTTAAGGGTTTGGATGAAAGCCCGTATCATTATTTTGAGGCGGAAAATCCAACAGCTATTGTAGCATTGTCTGGTGGAACCGACAGCAGCTTTTCACTTATCCTAGCAAAAAAATTAGGTTTTAATCCAATTGCCGTTACAGTTGATCCTGGAACAATAGTTCTTCCAAAGCAATTCAAGCAAAATATTGATAAATTGGTAAAAGATTTGGATGTTTCACATGAATACATTGAAGTGGATTATGATGAAATAATTGAAGAGGCCTTCACTGGAAGATTCCACCCATGTGGCAGATGTTCAAAAGTCATTGAAGATACTGTATACAAGTATGCTATAGAACATGGTGTTCCTATTGTAATTTTTGGTGATATGTTGGCAACTGGTAGTCAGTGCATTAACGAACAAATATGTGATTTTGAAGAAAGTGATGTGGGAAGAATTAGAGAAATTGATGAAATTGATGTAAATGCAGTATCGGATGTAGATGGAAACATTGAAAATAATAAGATTATTAGGCTCAACTTACCTGCTTCATTATCCGTGTCAAAATTAGAGAATAAATCTTTGACTAGCCATTATAATTTAACTAAGTTTAAAGGATTTGGATGTCCATTGTTGTATGAGGTTCATAAGAAGTTTCCACACATGAAAAAGTATTCAATTCAAAGAATTTTAAGGGAAACAAGATCAGGTGTACTTGAACCTGGTGAAGCATTGGATTTGATTTGGAGTTTTTATAATACTGATTAAAGAATGATATATTAATTTAAAAAATTAATTATTTTTTTATATTTTTTTGGTGATTAAAATGAAAAGAACTATTTGTCCTCGTTGTGGTTCAAGCAATATTGATTGGATTATTCCACAGGTTTGGTCAAGGTGGGTTTGCAAGGATTGCTCCTATACAGGTCCCGCCATTGAAGCTGATGATGATTTGGCAAATGAAATCAAGGCTGATTGGGAAGAGAATAAGGAAAAATACCTTGAAGAGGAGAATATTAGAGCTCAACAGATATTGTCCGGCGAAGATGAAATATTGGATGCAGAAATGGAAATTGCCGAAGAGGATGAGCTTACTGAAGAGGAATTGGATAGAAAGTTAAGGGAATTGAACCTATAATATTTATTCATTTTTATTTTTTCATTTTAACTTTTTCATTTTTCTTAAAAAATTTCAGTAAAAAATTCATTTAAATCATTAATTTTTTATACTTTATTAAACATAATATATTTGAATATATTAGCATTGTGAAAATTTTAAGTTCATTGAACTTTTTTAAAGAGGTGATATTATGCCTAGTTTTTTAAACATACGTGGAAATAATCATGACTCTAAAGACCCTAGATTAATCAGGGAAGGAATCAAATTAGGAGTTAATTATAAAAGATTTAGTAAAGAGCCTGTTTTAGGCAAAAACATCTTGCTTAGATCTAATACCGTAATTTATAATGATGTAATCATTGGAGATGATTTTAAAACTGGACATAATGTTGTTGTAAGGGATCATACTAAAATTGGTAATGATGTATTGATAGGTACAAACACTGTCATTGAAGGTGGATGTGAGATTGGAAACAATGTAAGCATTCAATCTAATGTATACATTCCAAGAAACAGTATCATTGAGGACAATGTATTCATTGGTCCTTGCGCTTGCTTTACCAATGATAGATATCCTGTCAGAGTGGAATATGATTTGAAAGGACCTCAACTTAGAAAAGGATGTTCTGTTGGCGGAAATACAACATTCCTATCAAACATTGAAGTTGGTGAAGGGGCTATTGTAGCTGCAGGAGCAGTTGTAACCCGTAGTGTGCCTCCTTATTACTTGGCTATTGGTACACCAGCTAAGATCAAGCCATTGCCTACTTCACTTAGAGTTCCAAACATGATTTAGTTCAAACCTTTGGAAAAAGTTTGAACAAAATTTTTTCTATTTTTTCTTATATGATTTTTTGAATTTTTATTCTTTCTTTTTTATTTTAATCTTATTTATTAATTTAATTAAGTTTTTATACTTTATTTTCTATTTTTATTAATTTTTAACCCTATTTTCCTTAAATTATTCATTA
>JAFRCZ010000081.1 GCA_017404125.1 Methanobrevibacter sp. | reverse complement strand
TGAAAACCAAACTTATTGCCTATACTATTGTAGACAGGACAGCTTACAATGCAGTTTCCACATCCAATGCACCAAAGGCATTCCTTAAATGCTTCCTTTCTGCCATTGTCAAGCAAAATGACTGCTACCCTTTCTGCCCCGTACATATTCTTAAGAATCTTTTTCTCAATATCTGCAGTCTTTGAAGGGCCTGCAACTATATTGATATATGAAGTCAAAGGCTTTCCGGTTGCAAATGCTGTTTCCAGTTTGCCTATTGAAACGCAATCTTCAATCATTGGAACCAACTTATCTATTCCTGCAACGATGATGTGAAGCTTCTTGTTTTGAACCAAACTGATGTTTCCCTCATTGTGAACCATTAGGATTGCACCATCTTCTGCAGCAATTGAGTTGGAACCGCTGATGCCTATGTAAGATTTTTCAATAAGGCTTAATACATCTGCCCTAACAGCTTCCATGATAGGCCTTGGCTCTGCAGGCAAATCCAAATCCATAGCTTCATTGACAATATCTGCAATGTCGCCAACTGTCAAGTGGGAAGCAGGGCCTGTTGGATGAACAGGGCTGTTGTCATCCTTCTTCAATTGTAGAATGCGGTCTCCCAAATCGGTTTCTACAATTATAAATCCTTGCTCTTCCAAGAATTGGGAAGCATCAATCTCTCTAAGGGTATTTGATTTGGATTTAGCTATATAAACTTCATTTCTGTCTATATTGCTTGATTCTATCTCTTCATTAATTAAATCCAATAATATTTTTCTTGCCTCTTCATCATCATGGGCAAAAAAGCAATCGATGTCATTTTCCTTAAGGCTTTCCTTTGCAATAGCTATAAGCTCTTCATTATTGTCTATTGCACTCTTTCTAATCTCTATGACCCTTTCCTGAAGAGCCTTGATTTTAGGAGTTTTAATAAGAGGCTCAATCCTATCCTTAAGATTGCCGAATACCTTTCTCATGGATTCAATTTCCTTTTCCTTCATTGAATCCCATCTCCATTTTCCTTATCTTCTAAATGTTTAAAGACAAATTCTGATAAATCCAAGACTTCCATATTGTCACTATTTTGGCTTAAATTCAACTTACAGAATGGACATGCACTAACCAATAGGTCTGCATCTGTTTCTTCCGCTTCCTTGATTCTTAAATCAGCAATTGAATTGGATAATTCGCAATAAGCGGATTTGACTCCTCCTCCAGAACCGCAGCATCTTGACTTTTCCCTTACATTTTCCATTTCAACAAGATTGGATATGGAATTTATCACATTACGTGGAGCTTCATATTCTCCGGCATGCCTTCCTAAATGGCATGAATCATGGTAAGTGACCTTCAAGTCATCATTGTGTTTAAGATTGATTTTATTTTCTTTAATCAATTGCTCCAACAATTGGGAAATGTGAATAACCTTTAAGTCAACACCAAGATGTTCTTTATAATCTTCCTTTAAAGTCTTATAACAGCCGGCACATGATGTAAGAATGGTTCTTCCTTCAAAATCCTCTAAATTGCCCTTCATCTGTTCTATTGCATCATCTACAAAACCAGTCCTTAACAGTACAGATCCGCAGCATTGCTCATCTTCCAAAGTTTCATAATTAATCTTAGCTGCCCTTAAAATCCTTTCAGTGGCTTTGCTGATTGAATTCAATTTTTCACGAGCTGTACATCCTCTAAAATATAATAACATAATAAAACCTTAATAAATCTTTAAAATTCAAATAAAACATTTTAAGCAGTTTAATTT
The DNA here is from genome assembly GCA_017404125.1 of Methanobrevibacter sp. Classification (GTDB taxonomy): domain Archaea; phylum Methanobacteriota; class Methanobacteria; order Methanobacteriales; family Methanobacteriaceae; genus Methanobrevibacter. The sequence continues at coordinate 1,573 of JAFRCZ010000081.1, read as the reverse complement.
ATTGAAAAATAGTATTTTTTACATTTATCATATAAATAAATCTAAAAAATATTATTAAAATCTTTAAATCAAATTAATGAAAAAAATGAGGAATTACTCCTCTTTTTCATTATCAATATCCTCTAATTTGATTTCATCTTTAATAGCCAATGCCATGACAAGTTCAGTTGTATTTCTATTCAATTCATCTATCTTTACATATAATCTAAAGATTGCATAAACAAGAAGTGCATAACCAAGAACAAGCAATAGGTCTAATCCCCTTCCGAATCCAAAGAATCCTGCAAGAGGATCACTGAATCTAGGAGCAAAAGAAAAGAAATTGACTATAAAACAGACAAAAACCCATAATACAAATGTAGCGGGAGTGATTTTCTTAACTCTCAATCTCCTGTAGAAGAATATAATGGCTATAATGGATGCAAGAATTAATAAAACCTGATATGTACGAAATGGACCTATAATAATAACACTTCCTTAATTATATTCTAAATAAATCAATCACCATAAATTAAACAAAATATTAATCATATCCTGAATAAATCAATCACCATCTTAGTTAAAATCCTTAATCCTACAATTGCATCTGTTCCCTTGTTTTGGGTTTCAGGAGTGTAGATTGTAGTGATTGTAACTTCTTCCAATCTAAGATTCTTATCGCTTATCTCTTTAATGAATTCAGATGATACGCCATATCCCCTTGAAACGATGTTTATCTTATCTGCTGCATGAGCTGTAAATGCCCTTAAACCAGACTGTGAATCCTTAACATTTCTACCATAGAAAATTAATGTTAAAGCGTTCATGATATAATTTGCAAAGCTTTTGCTGAGTGGCATGTCTTCAAAAGGCCTTGCGCCGATTACAACATCAGCTTCACCATCCACTAAAGGCTTGCAGACTTTTGGAATGTCCTCAATTTCATGCTGACCGTCAGCATCAAAGGTTACAATATATTTAGCCCCCTTATTAAGGGCAACAACCATTCCTGTCTTTAATGCAGCACCTAAACCTCTGTTGATTACATGAGAAACTACAAAGATTTGATTTGGATATTTCCTTTTTGATTCTATAGCCAATTCAAGGGTTTTGTCTTTTGACCCATCATTGACTAGAATCACATTGTATCCCTTTTCAGCTATTCCTTCAATGATTTGGGAAACGGTTTTCTCTTCATTGAATGCTGGAACAACCAAATAAACATCTTTTGTGATTTCTGAATTTATATCTGACATGGTATCATTAATTTTTTTAAATTTATTTTTAAATCTTCTTATCCAGCTAAAAAATCATATAATAACTGATATAATTATAAAGGACCTACATCCTCTTTTCCTTCTCTCATTCCTTTTCCTGCTTCTTTTCTCATTTGTTTAGGATGGAACATCATTTTAATAAGATTTTGAGCATGTTCACGAGCCCTATTGTCTGCCAATTTCTTAAGCTCTTTAGGGTCTTCCTCTTCATCCTCATGAACAAATACTTCCAAAATATGAGTGTTGGTCATAAGCTGAGCGCGAATCAAACCTGTAGAAGCCTCATGAGCACACATCTTATCCTTTTCCATTGGTCC
>JAFRCZ010000080.1 GCA_017404125.1 Methanobrevibacter sp. | reverse complement strand
TTGTCCTTCCTTATCCTCTTTTTCAGATAAGTCTAAAACGATTTGGTCATTTACTTTACCTGCAGCACAACCGACTACAATATCTTTCATTGGAATACCTGCATCAGCTAAAGCTACAGCAGCTGCAGTGATTCCTGCACAACGGGTTCCTCCTTCTGCTTCAATCACTTCAATTGAAACATCCACCATTGATCTTGGGAAAGATTCCAACATTAAAGCAGGTCTGAGTGCATCAGCAGCTATTTTGGAAATTTCAGTTGATCTTCTGTCTGGACCTGGTCTTTTACGGTCATCTACTGAAAATGGAGCCATATTGTATCTTACTCTAATAACACCAGTATTAGGTTTTAATAAACGTCTGATATAGGATTCTCTTGGGCCGTATACAGATGCTAAAATTTTATTTCCACCAACTTCCAAGTAAGCAGAACCATCTGCTCTTTTCAAGACTCCAGCTTCAATCTTAATTGGACGGAGCTCATCATAAGCTCTTACATCAGCTCTTAATTCTTTGTCATTTGAGATAATAAAAAACACCTCTTCTAACGTCACATTTAAATGATCATAAACAATTGCAATAATTATAATAAATTAATTATCTTAATTCAACAGCGTAAAACCTCATCTTTTTGAAATGTTTAAAGTAGGAGAATTAGAATTATCTGCACGACTTAAATCAAAAGGAGATTTATTGTTCTTTTTCTGTTCATTGATATATTCATAGGTATCAATGAAATTAGGTTTCTTGGATTTTTCTTCCTTTTCCCCATCTTCTTCTTCAGATTCATCGTCAACTTCTTCTTCTGCAATTTCCTCTTCGGAGTCATCTTCGGCATCTTCTTCTACAGCTTCAACTTCAGATTCTTCTTCAGCAGGTTCTTCCTCAGATTCTTCTTCTGCAGTTTCATCTTCAGAATCTTCTACATCTCCCTCCACTTCTTTATCTTCAGAGATAGCTTCACTAATAGCATCTTCCAATTGGTCATCTGAAATATCTTCATCGAATTCTTCAATTTCATCTTCAGAATCTTCTTCATCTTCATCTTCAGATTCATCGAAATCTTCTTCAGAGTCTTCATCTTCCAATTCTTCAAATTCCTCTTCGATATCTTCAAAATCTTCAGATTCATCTTCTTCATCATCTAGATCTTCATCTTCAAATTCCTCTTCGATATCTTCATAGTCTTCAGATTCATCATTGAAGTCTTCTAAGTCTTCTTCGAATTCGTCATCTTCGGAATCTTCTTCATCTTCATCAAAATCTTCTGATTCGTCATCAACAAATCCTTCTTCAGCTAATTCCTTTTCAACCTCATCTCTGAAATCTTGAAGTTCAGGTTTTTTCAAGCCTTCTTCGAATGCATCTTCTTCGAATTCTTCTTCCACTTCCTCTTCTACTTCTTCCTCTTCTGGAGGCAATTCGCCATCGATAAGTAGACAAAGCTTGTTTTTGATTCTATCAGTTAAACCAGAGGTATGAGCTTCCCTTTCTATAAGCTTGATAATGTTTTTAACTATTTGTTCCATGTCTTCATTACCTTTTACCCAAACAAGACCATTTTGACCGACGACAATTTTACAGCCGGTCTTATCCTTGATCATGTTGATCATGGAACCTTTCTTACCAATTAAACGAGGGACTTTGGTAGGAGCGATGTCTACAATGACTCCACCTTTGAATTTACCCATTCCACGGCCTTTTAATCCTAATTTGACCTTTTTAACTTCATCGACATCGACAATTCTTAAGAAAAGAACATCACCAATATCAAATACTCTACTTAATTCCTTTTTCTCTCTTCCGAATACTTCAGATGCAGGCAAGATACCAGAGTATGGTGAGTTAATGTCTACTCCCCACATTGAAAATCTGACATCATCGAT
>JAFRCZ010000079.1 GCA_017404125.1 Methanobrevibacter sp. | reverse complement strand
TTCAAATATTATTCTAAAAAAACTTATTTATTACTATAAAAATATTTATTTAATAAAAATTACAAATAAAAATTTAATTGTAACCAATTATTTTCAGTGATATGATGAGGAAAAAAAGGTTTTTTTCAATTTTAATAGCAATAATAATTATTCTTTCTGCCATATCTGTATATGGAACATTTTTTATGGATTTAGATGATGCTTCATATGATTTAGGGCATGACAATGTTTCCATTGCAGTAACTGGTGATGTAATGTTTGGCCGTAAGATGCCTGCAGTTTTAGAGTCTGGTGAAAGCCCATTCAGATTTGTTGAAAATGTAACTAAGACTGCTGATATTTTGCTTGTAAACTTTGAAAACCCAGTAACAACTTCCTCTTATGCAGTAAAAGGGGATGTTCCATTAAAGGCTAATCCTAAATACACATACCTTTTGGCTAATGCAAATGACAATGTTGTAGCTTCACAGGCTAACAATCATGCTTTGGATTATGGTGAATATGGTTTGAATGAAAGCCTAAAGAACTTGAAAGATGCTGGAATCTATGCTATAGGTGCTGGAATAAACAGTGAAGAGGCAACTAAGCCTGTAACAATTGAATGTGGAGATAGGAATGTCACCATATTGAATTATATGGATGCAGATAACTTCAGAGAGTATAGGGGAGTGATGGACCCTGCAACAGCAAACAGTTCCGGTTACTCTGCATATGATTCTGAACTTGCTCAAAAACAGGTTCAGGAAGCTCATGAAAATGGTTCAAGCATTGTAATTGCTTATCTCCATTATGGAAATGAGTATAGCAGAAGCCCTAACGAAAACCAAATAAAAATATCCCATGAATTGATCAATGACGGTGCAGACATTGTTATCGGTTCTCATGCCCATGTAACCCAAGGAGTGGAGATCTACAATGGAAAACCTATATTCTATAATTTAGGCAATTTCATATTTGATCAGTCAAATCCGGCTACTCATGTATCCTATTTCTTGAACTTGGATTTGGTTGAGGATAATTGTACTGTAACCTTATATCCTACATATATATCTAACTACTTGCCACACTTCATGAGTGCTGAGTCAGGCAAATCATTAATAAATGGATTGAATCCACATTGTGATGAATTGAAGGTAAATGATGACGGTACTGGCCAATTGACATTTAGATTAGGTAACAATACTTTAAATTCCACTAGCGAATAATTGCTAGTGATATATTTTTTAATTTTTGATGTGATAAGATGCTTGGTGAAATTGAACTAAAAAAACTATTTCCAGATTTTGAGGATTTGGTGCAGCCATCTGGAATTGACTTGGAGCTTGATGAGATATTCATTCAAAAATCAGAAGGTTCATTGATTGACAATGAGAAAAACCTTCCAGAAATTGAAGTGCTAGAAGGACCTATTTATACTTTAAAGCCCAATACAGCTTATTTGGCTTCCATAAAGCGAAAGGTGAAGATTCCTAAAGGATATACCATGCTCTATTTGCCAAGGTCCACTTTGCTTAGGTCTTTTATTTCTGTTCAAACAGCTGTAGGGGATCCTGGAT
>JAFRCZ010000078.1 GCA_017404125.1 Methanobrevibacter sp. | reverse complement strand
ATTGATCCGCCAGTGTCGGAACCGATTGCAATGTCACACATTCCTGCTGCCACAGCTGCTGCACTTCCACCGCTTGAACCTCCAGGGATTCTTCCAGGTGCAGCTGGGTTGTTTACTGGCCCATAGTATGAGGTTTCAGTTGAACTTCCTGCTGCGAATTCATCCATATTGTTGATTCCGATGATGATTCCATCCTCTGCCTTGATCTTTTTAACCACAGTTGCATCATAGCTTCCAATATAGTCTTCCAAGGTTTTGGATGCAGCAGATATGATAAAGTCTTCCACATTGATGTTAGCCTTAATACCGAACACTAAACCAGCAAGAGCTCCGACTTCTTCGCCAACCTTGATTTTAGCATCAATCTCTTCTGCTTTAGCAATAGCTTGCTCTTTGTTTAATTCAAGAAAAGCGTTAATATCATCATTCTTTTCTTCTATAACTTTAATATAAGCTTCTACATTTTCCTTTGCAGTAATTTCCTGATTCTTAATTGCATTTAATTTTTCAAGGATATTCATTAAAACACCTTTTTTCTTTTAAAAACATTGTAATTATGATTTAAAATTTTGTTAATAATTTTTTATATAATAATATAACTATATTTTTTAAATTATATAAACATTAGTAGGCATTTATTCAAATATTTTCCAATGATTTTAATGCCTTTTTAGACCATTCAGCATCCATTATCATGGCCCTACCAATGCCAATCAGGTCACAGTATCCCTCTTTCAGCAGATTTTCAGCATCTCTTGCTTTTTTCACCCCTCCAGTAAGAATCACTGGAACAGAGGAGGCATCTTTAGCTATTTTGCTGAGTTCCTTAAAGTATCCTGGCTCTTTGCTATATGGATTTCTGGATCTGCAAAGGCCCCCGCTGATATCAATCAAATCCGCCCCTGAATCTATGAATGATTTGACAGCAATAGGAATTTCCTCCAATTTGCTTCCTCCTTCCCAATAATCATATGCACCGAAGCGGATAGCTACAATATAGTCTTCACCTACAGATGCACGAACTTCCTGAAGGATCTCATTAGCCAATCTTAAGCGGTTTTCAAGACTTCCCCCATATTCGTCACTTCTTTTATTTGCTAAAGGTGAATAAAAATGAGTCAGCAAATATTCATGGGCAGCATGTATTTCCACACCGTCAAAGCCAGCTTTTTTAGTTCTTATAGCCGCATTTGCAAAATCCTCTTTTACCTTTTCAATATCTTCTTTGCTCATTGAATTTATGTTTAGCCAATCCCTTGAAATTCTTTCTTTTCCCCCATGATTCAATTGGGCAATTGCAAAGCAATTTTCCTTATGAATGGCATCTGTCAAATTTCTAAAGCCATCTATAACAGAATCATCTGCCATGGAAAGCTGTTTTGGGGTTGATTTCCCTTCAATGGAAACATAAGCATGTTCAGTTATTATAAGCCCTGTGTATTCTGCCCTCAAGCGATAATATTCTATTAAATTGTCTGTCACCTTTCCATCAGAACTGCCTTCCCTTGCCATAGGAGGCATGACTATACGATTTCTAAGGGTTATGTTTTTTAACTTCAATTCCTTATTAAGCAACATTTTTTCACATACTTAATTTTTCAAATCTGTTTCAAGAACAAATTCATTATTTTAAAATAGATATTCAATTTTTTTTAAATGCTTATTCAATAAATTAATATATCACTAATTTATAATTATAATTAATCATTAATTTGAGCTGATATGATGACTAAAAAAGCTATTGTATTTGATAATTCCGGAACTCTTATAGAAAGGTTCAGAGTCATAAAGGATGTATCCACAGGCGAATTGATAACTCACATTAACTCTTTAGACCTTATAGACAGCTGTTTGAATGCTGCACTTGTTGTTCTTCAATTCAACACAAATAGTTTAAAGGATTTGGATCCGAATACCTTGATAAGTGATTTTGTTTTGGAAAACAACATTGATTTTGACATCAGCTATTATTCAACAGAAGTTTCCAAAGATGAGATTAAAGCTATTTTAGAAAAGGACACAGCTGTTATTAAAGATATTACAGACACTTTTCCACTTTTAAAGGAAAGGGTTCCTAATATGGAATTATGCAATGGCTCAGCTGTCATTATAGATATTGCAGAAGAAAGAATAGCTTATACTATCACATCTGCAGGTCATCTATTCTCTGGCGTTAAGGATACAATAGCTAAGCTTCAGGCAAATGAGATAGATGTTTTCATTGCTTCAGGTGACAGGTCAGGGGCTATTAAACATCTTGCAGACATTACTGGTGTCCCTGAAAACCATGCCTTTGCAACTGCAAGCACACATAGAAAGGCAGAGATAGTTGCAAATCTTCAACATGAAGGCTATAAAGTCATGATGGTTGGTGATGGCCCAAATGATATCTTAGCATTTGAGCAAGCGGATAGGGCGGTTCTAACTATAGAACAGAAAGATGGTGATTTTCCAGATAAATTAAAAGACTATGCCGATTTTGTAATAGAGGACATTTCTGAAGTATTGCAAATAGACTTTTAGATTTTTACTATTTTTTTTCAACGATTCATTCTTAATTTTCCTTTAAGAAATCCTCTATCACTTTTTTGCTTTTCATCACGTTATCAAAATTATTCAATTCAATAATTCCGTTTTCCACATATTTCAATAGATTCAAGTCAAGGGTTCCATCACCAATGGTCCAGTGATTGTCTTTTTTTCCATCATTATCATTGATATGGTTATAGACAATGTTAGGTATTTTAAAGAAACTCAATTGATCTTCACAAGTGTTTACATGGCCTAAATCTATTGTAATGCCACATCCTGTTTCCTTTACCAGGGTTTCCAATTCATATGCACGGTTTCCAAGGTATGAAAAGCGTTTTGGCATATTTTCAACGCAAAATTTTGGCTCCATTGTATCTGCATGTTCCATAATGTCTACAACGGATTCTTTTAAAAAGGCAAGGGCCATGTTTCTAATCCTGTCTTCCTTTCTTCCAACCACTCCAGGGTGTGATGTAATAGCTATTGCACCTATTTCATTAGCAAGGTCAAGGCAATCCTTGGTTTGCTTTACAGACTCAAGACGTATGCCGTTATTTATGCTTGCAAGATTTATGTCGACATTCACTGCATGCATATAGATATCCAAATCAAAGGAAGCAAAAGATTCGATTGCCTCTTTATTCTCTAATAGATAATCTGGCCTATATGGCCCTTCTGCAAGAAGCTCTACACTATCAAATCCATTGTCAGTAGCTATTTCAAGCATTTTATGAACATCTTTCATAAAAAGTGAAAGAAGTGAAAACCCTAATTTCATTTTAATCCCCATTTTTAAATTATTTTATTAATTATATATTCTTTTTCTACTTTCTTTTTTAAGAATATTATTGATAGATAATTGAATCTTTTAAAAGACTCATATTATCTATCAACCCTTTGATTTATCGATGTTAAGTGGATGATTATAAATGGTTGAACAATGTCCAGATTTCAGGATACTTTTCAGCTATTGCAGCATCTATCAGATTTGATGCTTCATTGCTTATGCTGAATTCAGGTTCGGTTTTTCTCAAGTATCTTAATACAGCTGCAGATCTTGCAGACCATAATGTGATTCTTGGATTATTTTCCACAGTTTCGATAACTTCATCTATCAGTTTTTCCTCTTTTTCTGAGAGAAGACTATCAACTTCTTTTATATCATCGGATGCTTCATTTATTTGAGCACTTGAAGAACTTTCTTCATTTAAATTAACTGCAGAATCAATATTTTCAACACTTTCTTTCTCGATGATTTTTTCCTCTATTATTTCATCATCATTGTTGAAGACATTTGTATAGTTTGAAGATTCTTTCACTTCTTCATCCTCTTCATCAGCTGATTTTTCAATTGCCTGAATTTCGTCTTCACCTTCAAACTCCTCTTCAACTTCTTCAACCAATTCTTCAAATGTTTTTACTTCATCTTCAGATTCCCTTAATAAGTCCTCTAGACTTACACCTTCTTCAACTTCTTGTTCTTCAATGTTTGGAATTAAGGAATCCAATCCTCTTCCTAATCCTGAATTCTTTTCTTTTTTCGCCATTTTACCAAACCCTTTCGTGTTTTATATTGTAATTTTTATGAATATGATTAATTTTTTGATTTTATTTTTTTCTCATTTCCCTTCTTATTTACCATCCATTTCCAAGATTTCCTTTGCAAGTTTCAAATACGCTATTGCACCTTTGCTTTCTGGATCATATACGATGCATGGTTTTCCATAACTAGGAGCTTCCGCTAAGCGTATATTCCTTGGGATAACAGTATTGAAGACATATTCCTTGTCCTTGAAGAATTTTTTTAACTCGGAATACACTTCCCTACCTAATCTGGTTCTTGCATCATATAAAGTTAAAAGTATTCCTTTTATAGGAGTTGGGCTTCTTAGTCTTGTTTCCACAAGTTTGATTGTGTTCAATAAATCTGCCAATCCTTCAAGTGCAAAGTACTCTGCCTGAATTGGTATCAATACGCTGTCTGCAGCTATCAATGAGTTTATTGTAATCACTCCAAGTGATGGTGGCAAGTCAATTATAATGTAATCAAAAATTCCTTTTATAGGTTCAAGCAGGTTCTTAAGGGCAATATGATAGTTTGCCTCTTTGCTTAATTCCACTTCAATTCCACTTAAGTCGATGTTGCTAGGCAATATGAATAAGTTTTCAATTTTTGTAGGAATTGTTGCTTTTTGAACACTACATTCGTTCACTAAAGCTGTATATACTGTTTTTTTGATTTCTGTCTTATTTATTCCAAAACTGGTTGTAGCATTAGCTTGCGGATCCATATCGACTACAAGAACTGCCTTTCCCATAGCAGCAAGTGATGTTGCCAAGTTCACTACAGTTGTAGTCTTTCCACATCCGCCTTTTTGATTCATTACCGCGATTGTTTCTCCCATTATATTAATTCTCCTTAGTATTTTTCTTAAAATAAAGTGATATTTCTAAGTAAATTTTATAAAATTATAAGTTATTTCTAATAATTTATTACTTATATCTTATACTTTATAATTTATAACTTATACTATATAAGTTTTAAGTTATTTCTTATTACTTTTACTTTAGAATTTATACTTTATAAGTTTTTAGTTTTAACTTATTTCTTATAACTTATAAGTTATAACTTATCACTTATAACTAAATTTTAACAAAAAAATATAGTAAAATTTTACTAAATTATAGAAAAATCGCATTGAAAATATTAAGAAATACTAAAAAATAGTAAAATAGTTAAAAAAAGAGAGAGTAGTTATCACATTAAGTGATAACCTGAGTTTTTATTCGTATAAAATCATGTTTCTTAAGTAAAAAAAAGGAAATAGGAAAAGATCTATTTAGAGTTTTCCATAGTTCCATCCATGAAACTAGCATAACCTTTAAAGTCCATTAATCCATGGCCTGAGAAGTTAACAACAATAGTTTTTTCCTCACCAGTTTCCTTACATTTTTTAGCTTCATCGATAGCTGCTCTAATTGCATGGTTTGTTTCAGGAGCAGGAATGATACCTTCGCACATTGCAAACATTTTACCTGCTGCAAACACATCTCTTTGGTGAACAGCCACTGGTTTGATGTAGCCTAAGTCTCTAAGCAAGGATACTTGGGTGTTCATACCATGGTATCTGAGTCCTCCTGCATGTACTGAAGGAGCTACGAAGTTATGTCCTAAGGTAAACATCTTTAAAAGTGGGGTGAATCCAACTTCGTCACCAAAGTCGTATCTGTATTCCCCTTGAGTTAAGGTAGGACATGCTGAAGGCTCTACAGCTATGAATTCAGTGTCGCTGTTTCCTTGAATCTTGTCTTTGATGAATGGGAACAATGCTCCTCCGAAGTTACTTCCTCCACCTACACAGGCAATCATTGTATCCGCTTCCTCTTCAGCTTTTTCAAGCTGCAATTTGATTTCCTGACCGATTGTGGTTTGATGTAAGATTACGTGGTTTAATACACTACCTAAAGTGTATTTAACCTTATCATCACTTAATGCATCTTCCACTGCTTCAGAAATTGCAATTCCAAGGGAACCTGGAGTATCTGGACTTTCTGCAAGCACTTTTCTACCCACTTCAGTGTTTTCACTTGGTGAAGCATGAACTTCCCCGTCATATAATTGCATAATTGTTTTTCTGAATGGCTTTTGGTCATATGAAACCCTTACCATATAAACGGTACAGTCAAGCCCCATCATTGATGCTGCAAGGGATAAAGCAGTACCCCATTGTCCTGCACCGGTTTCGGTGGTGATTCTTTCAACGCCTTCCTTTTTAGCATAGTATGCTTGAGCTATTGCACTGTTTAGCTTATGAGACCCCGTTGGAGAGGTATCTTCCCGCTTATAATAGATCTTAGCAGGGGTGTTAAGCTTTTCTTCCAAACCTTTTGCTCTTACTAAAGGAGTAGGTCTTCCTAATCTTTGGTAGAGTTCCCTTACTTCTTTAGGGATACTTATGTATCTGTCAGTAGCGAACTCTTGATTAAGACATTCGTTTACGAATATTTTAGGCAATGTGCCTATTTGATCTTTTCCTTCACTGTTTTTAGGAGCAGGAAGTTCTACAGGTAAGTCAGCATTAATATTATACCATTTGGTTGGTACTTCATCATTAGTTAAATCAATTCTGTATTGCATAATATCACATTTTTATTTTTTTAAAAATTTGTAAAAATCTTTATCAGAATATTTCTCTCAAATCATTCTGTACTAATATTATGTACAATGTACTATATAAAGCTTTGTAGTACAAATATGTACATTAAAGTATTAAAACATTAATCTATTTAAGTAATTTTACACCAATATTTTTTTAAAATTATTAGAAATCCTCTATTATTTGAGGATTTAATCTCTTTTAATCATTTTCAAAATTATATATAAAAAATTTAAATATTCTTAAAACAAATAGAAAACTATGAAAATTTTAGCTATTGATGTAGGAACTGGTACCGAAGACATATTATTGTATGACAGTGAAAAAGAGATTGAAAACTCAATGAAGCTGGTTATTCCTTCCCCTCATTTAACCATTGGACAGATGATAAGCGAATGTGAAAGCGACATTTACTTTGATGGAGTAATCATGGGTGGAGGAAAGATCAAAGAAAGATGCCTTGAACATATGGAAAAGGGATATAAAGTTGCTTTTGAAGATTTGGCAGCAAGAACCATACGTGATAATATAGATCAAGTTAAATCATATGGGTTTGAAGTTGCTGATGAAGATGCATATGAGAATGATGCAAAATATGCAGATTATGCCAAAATATCCTTAAAGGATGTGGATGTAAATCATTTGATTGACATATTCTCTTCATTTGACCTTGACTTGGAAGTGGATGAGCTTATCGTTGCTGTTCAAGATCATGGATACAGTGAGGATATGGGGGACAGAGACTTCAGATTTGAGAAAATCAATGAAAAACTCCCAGAACCTAAAGAACCGGAAGTGTTTGCTATGGAAGCAGAAGAAGTCCCTGAATACTTTACAAGAATGAAATCAGTCATCAAATCTTTAGCTGAAGACAATCCGGAATTCAAGCCAGTTCTCATGGACACCAAATTTGCATCAATCGCCGGAGTATGCTACGATAAGGAAGTTCTAAAGCTCAATAGCTTTGTTGTTATGGATATAGGCAATGGACATACTACTGTAGCTTCCATTGAAGACGGCAAAATTCAAGGGGTTTTCGAGCACCACACAAGAGATCTCACTCCAGAAAGGCTTGAAGAGCTTGTCATAAGCCTTGCAGACGGTACCATTAAGCATGAGGATGTTCACGGCGAAGGTGGACATGGAGCATTTGCATTGAATCCTATATCAAAAATAGAGAAAGTCATTGTTGCAGGACCTAAAAGAGCGTTGATAGAAGGAACCAATCTTGACTATTATCATGCTGCACCCGGGGGGGATGTGATGATGACCGGTACTGTAGGGCTTGTAAAGTCTATGGAATTCTTAAGAAAAAGGAATTCTTAAGAAAAAGGAATTCTTAAGAAAAAATTAATTTAATAATTAATTTAAAAATATAAATTTAATAATATTATAGATTTGTTCTATGATTATTGCATTAACATTAATTTTTTCTTAT
>JAFRCZ010000077.1 GCA_017404125.1 Methanobrevibacter sp. | reverse complement strand
AGGAATGGTTTTACAACCGGTGATTTCACCGAATTTTTTAACAGGGGCTTGACCGTATTGACGGGTAGCTACTACTAAAATGTCATCTGGGTCGTATTTTGCTAAGAATTTAGCAACAGCTCTGATTCTTTCATCAGTTTTACGAACGTCCAAGACATATAAACCATCGGATCTTACACGGAAAATGTATTTTTCCATGTCACTAGTCTTTTGTTGGGTACCAATGTGTAACCCAGCAGCTAAATACTTTTCTAAAGGGATTAATAAATCTGACACTTTATCACCATAATATATAAAATCTAATTCTTTTTTGATATTTAATTAAATTATTAAAAAATAAAGAAAGAATTAATAAGATCCTTAAAGGAAATTATTAAATTCTTCTCAAAATCTACAAATCTATTCGCTAATAGTAATGCAGTTGTTAGGACACATGTCGACACAAACTTCACATAAAGTACATTCATCTTCATGATCAGTTACTACTTTGTCTCCGTCTAAGGAAAAGATTTCCATAGGACACATATCTACACATTCACCACATTCTGCGTTTTCACATTTGCTTGCATCAATTGTAACAGTTGACATTTTTACACCATTTTTTATTAAAAATTTTTATTAATTAATAATTTAATTAATAAACTTGATAAAATACTATAAATTCCTTTTATAAAGCCTATTAATTAATTACCTAAATTAATTATAAATAAAACTTTTTTACTATTAAAAATTTAATTTAATAATTAATAAATTTAACTACTTATTAAAGTAAATCGCTCAATTTACAATAATCATGATTTAGAACTTAATTGAAAATTAATCTTGGCAAATTTGTTATTTTATAATTAAAATATCTAATATAAATCAGCCATTCTAGGATTTGACATTTCCTCTTCAATTCTAATAAGTTCATTTAATTTAGCTATTCTCTCTCCGCCAATTGCACCGGTCTTAATCATAGGAGCACCAAATGCAATAGCCAAATGAGCAATGGTATCATCACAGGTTTCACCGGATCTATGGGAAACAACAGGCATTACACCATTTTCCTTAGCTAATCTTACTGTCTCATAAGTATCTGTTAAAGTACCTATTTGATTTGGCTTGATGATAATTGCATTTGCAGCTTTCCTCTCAATTCCACAAGCCAACAAATCGGCATTTGTTACGAATAAGTCATCCCCGCAAATACGGCATTTGCTGCCTACTTTTGCAGTCAATTCTGCAAATCCATCAAAATCCTTTTCATCAAAAGGATCTTCAACATAAAACATATGATAAGTATCAATCAATTCTTTTACATAATCAACCTGGTCTCCGCTATCTCTTTTGAGACCATCTTGACCATAGACATACTTACCTTCCTCTTCACTCCAGAATTCAGATGAAGCCATATCCAAACCAGGTTTAATGATGAAACCGAGCTCATCACCCACTTCCTCACAAGCTTGAGCTTGAATCTCTAAAGCCTGATCGTTAGTGATGTTTGGAATCCATCCTCCTTCATCACCTTTTCCACCAGTAAAGCTTGGGTCTTTCTTAGATATGAGTTCCTTTAATCTTTTATGAACTTCAACATTAGCGAAAACCGCTTCTGTTATGTCATTTGCTCCAACAGGAACAACCAGGAACTCTTGAATGTCCGGTGCATTAGGGCCTGCATGGGCACCTCCATTCATCATATTTCCTAAAGGATAAGGAATTTCCTTAATGAAATTGCCACCTAAGAAATTATAAAGAGGCAAATTATAGCTCATTGCTGCCGCTTTAGCTGCAGCCATTGAAACAGCTACAGTAGTATTTCCACCAATTGCAGATAAATTATCAGTTCCATCGATTTCCTTAAGGATTTCATCAATATCTTCAATGTCCTCAGCAGCCATACCAATAAGTTCAGATGAGATTAAATCTTCAACCTCAGTGATTACCTGACTTACTCCACCTTCTGGGAAAGAAACAACTTCTTTGGAACCAGTGCTTGCACCGCTAGGAGCAGCAGCTCTTCCAAATCCGTTCCAAGTAATTATATCTACTTCAACAGTGGGATTTCCCCTGCTGTCTAAAATCTTTCTAACACGAACATCTTCGATTACACTATCCAAAATAACACCTCAGAGGTTATAAAGAATAATTTAAATTAATATTATAAATAAAATTTAACTATTCCTTAAATT
>JAFRCZ010000076.1 GCA_017404125.1 Methanobrevibacter sp. | reverse complement strand
AATTTATTAGTTTTAGAATAGTTTAAAAAAAGATTGAAAAATTGTAAAAGTTAGAAAAATTAAAATATAGATAAATTAAAGGATTATTCAATTCCTTTAATTTCTTTGAATACGTTTATTACATCACCAATAACGAGTATTGCTGGTGTGTTTATTTCCTTATCAGCTATTGTTCCAAGGGTTCCAAATACGACTCTTTCATTTGGAAGTGTACCGCTTTCAATAGCGCAGGCCGGGGTATCAGGGTCTCTGTACTTCATGATCTCTTCAGTGTTTTCCTTAATGTTGCCTATTCCCATTAGGATTATTAAGGTGTCTGCAGTATAGTCCCATTTTACCTGTTTGTCTTTTT
The DNA here is from genome assembly GCA_017404125.1 of Methanobrevibacter sp. GTDB lineage: Archaea > Methanobacteriota > Methanobacteria > Methanobacteriales > Methanobacteriaceae > Methanobrevibacter. The sequence goes on along the minus strand of JAFRCZ010000076.1, from coordinate 9,658 downwards.
TGGTTGGGTCTTCATGACCGGTAACCACTGTAAATGATGTAGCGACAGCTCTGTGGGTTATAGGAAATGCCATGCTTGTAGGTGCACCAATAGCGGAAGTGACTCCGGGAATAACTTCAAAGTCAATGTTTTCCTTTGCAAGAGCTAAAAGTTCCTCTCCACCTCTTCCAAATACAAATGGATCTCCACCTTTTAGCCTTACAACATTTTCATGCTCTTTAGCTTCTTCAATGATCAATTCATTGATTTCATCCTGTGTCTTATAATGTTCTCCAGCCTTTTTCCCTACATAAATGCGTTTTGCATTTTCTGGAGCATGCTTCAATATTTCATCATTAGCAAGATAATCATATAAGACAACATCTGCTTTGTTTAATGCTTTCACAGCTTTTAAAGTTATTAAATCAGGGTCTCCTGGACCTGCACCTATTAAATATACTGGCATGTTATACTTCCTTAAATTATATTTTAAAAATGATTTGTAAGATTTTTATGGATTTTAAAAATTTAGTATATTTAGATAGCTTAAATACTATCTAACATACCTTTAAAGAATTCAAGACCATTGTCTGAACCCAATAGTTTTGTAGTAGCCCTTTCTGGGTGTGGCATCATCGCAACGACAAGACCGGATTCATCACATACACCAGTGATGTCTTCCATAGATCCATTAGGGTTTTTATCTGCAAACTGCAATACGATTTGGTCTTGGTCTTTCAAAAGATCAATGTTTTGAGTATAGAATCTGCCTTCAGCATGAGCTATTGGTATGTCAATGATTTGGCCTTTTTCAAAGTTTTTGGTAAATGGGGTCTTGTTGTTAGACACTTTCAATTTAGACCATTCACAATTGAATTTAGGCACTTCGTTGGTGATGAACAATCCTGGAACAAGTCCGATTTCTCCAAGGATTTGTGCTCCATTACATATTCCAAGAACTGGTTTCTCTTCTTTTACAAGGGCTTTAACTCCTTCAACTACAGGAGTGTTGGAAGCTATTGCTCCTGCACGCAAGTAATCTCCATAGGAAAATCCACCAGGTATAACAATTCCATCATAATCAGTTAAGTCTTCATTATTCCACCAGATATATTCTGCTTGTCCGCCAGCAAGTTCAATTGCTTTGTAAACATCGCGGTCACAGTTAGTTCCAGGGAATCTTATAATTCCAATTGCCATTTTATCACTTTATAATATTTATTTCTATTTAGTAAGAATTGTATCCGAATAATAATCAATCTATCTATTCACAACCGCATCCACAGCTTAAGTCCATTTTAATTATTTTTATAACATAATTGTGGATAATTGGATTGCATAATAATTTTTGACACATGTCGTCTACTTTTTCTCTTGCGTCATCTTCTGAGTCTGCTTCCAATACAAAAGTAATGATTTCCTTTGTTTTGGTTCCTTTAACTTCATATCCTAAAAGAGCAAGGGATCTTTGAATAGTGGTTGCTTCTGGATTTAACATTCCTGGTTTTAAGGAAACTTTAACTTCAACGTCGTACATCATTTTTAATCACCTAAATTTGATATTTAATTTGAATTAAGATTTTTTTTTTAAACTAATAATTATGATAAATTATGATTTTATTATAAATTCCATTTTTCCTTATCTTCATCGGTTAGGAGTCTGTTGAACACTTCTTCATATGCATCGATTACTTCATCGTCTTTTCCTTGTCTGAAAAGTTCCTTATCTAGCATATCAAGGGTTTCAGCATCCCATAATCTGCAGCTGTCGGGACTTATTTCATCACCTAAGATAATGTTTCCATCTTTATCCTTACCGAATTCGATTTTAAAGTCAACGAGGATAATTCCAATGTCTTTAAACATTTTGCTCATGACTTCATTCACTTTAAGAGCCATTTCCCTTAGCTTGTCCAGTTCCTCTTTAGTTGCTATTCCAAGTGCAATAGCTATTGCATCATTTAGCATTGGGTCGTGGAATTCATCATCCTTAAAGTCCATTTGTATAAGAGGTGGGTTGAATGGAGCCTTGTCTTCAAATGGGAATTTTCTGATTATGCTTCCTGTAGCGATGTTTCTTACAATAACCTCTATAGGAATCATATCAAGCTTTTTAGCTTTCATAACGCAAGGTTCGCATAATTCAATGAGTTGTGTTTCAACTCCTGCTTCTTCAAGAGTTTCAAAGATCTTTGCACAAATAATTGAGTTAATGTAACCTTTCTGGCCCATGCTTTCTTTTCTAGCACCATCTCCTGCAGTCATATCATCTCTGAAATCGATTATGACTTCATCAGGATTTTCACCTTGGAAAATGCTTTTTGCTTTTCCTTCATAAAGTAAATTTTTAGAATCCATTTCAATCATCATTTTAAAAATTATATAATTATAATATTTAATTTTATATTTATTATCATTAATAAATCTAATTTAATTTTCTTTATAATTTTTTTGTGATTATAATTTTTAAAGTCTGATTTAATTTTCTTTATAATTTTTGGCAAGGATTAAAATTTTTTTAATAATTATTTTTACACCATTTCTGCCAATTTTTCTTATTTTTATCTTAAAATCGATTATTTTTAGAAATATTTAATTAATCGAATTAAGATAAATATAATATTATATTGATTTTATAAAAATTTAAATAAAATAAACTATAATAGATTTATAATTAAAAATGAGAAATGCTGATAATTTAAAATTGGCATTTATAATAATGATGATAATAATCAAATGATTTAACTTATTGCTTTATTTGGTGATAATTATGTGTGGAATTGTTGGTTGTGTATTAAAAAATGATAAGGTGGCGCCGATTCTCTTGGATTCCATCTCTAAATTGGAGTATAGGGGATATGACTCAATCGGTTTGGCTACTGCTTGTGATGGAAAAATCATGCTTAAGAAAGATGCTGGCAAAATCGAAGAAGTTGATTCCAAATTAAATTTTGCAGACATGCCAGGAACTTATGGCATTGCCCATGTAAGATGGGCAACTCATGGGGATCCAAGCAAGGAAAATTCACATCCTCATCTCAATTCTGCAGGCACAATTGCTGTAGTTCACAATGGAATCATTGAAAACTATTTGGCAATTAAAGAACAGCTAATCTCTGAAGGCTATGAATTCAAGTCTGATACTGATACAGAAGTAATTCCACACTTACTTGACAAATTCATGAAAGAAGGCTTGGATTTAGAAAAAGCTGTTCGCAAAGTCATAGGTGTTATCGAAGGCGCTTATGCTCTTGCAGCCATTTGCACTGATGAACCGAATAAAGTTGTAGCTACCCGTAAGGACAGTCCTTTGATTGTAGGAATTGGTGAAGATGAGTACTTTGTAGCTTCAGATTCTCCCGCTATCTTAAAGTATACCAATAATATTGCATACCTTGAAAAGGGTGAAATTGTAATACTCACTGAAGATGGAGTAACATTTAAGGATGCAAACGATAAGGTCATGAAAAAGGAGATTGACGTATTGGACTGGTCTCCTGAAATGGCTGAAAAGGAAGGTTATGACCACTTCATGATTAAGGAAATCAACGAACAGGATGTTGCAATCAAAAACACCTTAGGTGAAAAGGATAAGATTAAGGCTATCGTTGATGAAGTTAAAGGAACCATCAATAGAATTGTTTTTGTTGCTTGTGGAACATCATATCATGCTTCATTGATTGGAAAGTATTTGATTGAATCTTTAGTGGGCATACCAACTGAAGTATTGCTAGCTTCTGAGTTTAAGTATTCCGCTAAGGCATTGAATGAACAGACTCTTGTTATTTTCATTTCACAATCCGGTGAAACTGCAGACACCTTGAAGGCATTGGATGCTGCTAAGGAAGTGTCTAAAACATTGGCTATTGTAAATGTAAGGGGAAGTTCTGCTACAAGAAGGGCCGATTATGTTATTCAAACCCAAGCAGGTCCTGAAATTGGTGTAGCCGCTACCAAAACCTATGTAAGTCAATTGATAGCTATTTACTTATTCTCTGCATTGCTTGCTGGTGATGAAGACTTGCTTAAAAGATTGGAGAAAGTTCCAAAATACATTGATGAAGTTCTTAAAAAGCAAGGTATAATCAGGGAAATTTCCCATTTATACAAAAGGGATAATGATGCATTCTTCATTGGAAGAGGATTTTCTTATCCGATTGCATTGGAAGGAGCATTGAAATTAAAAGAGATTTCTTATATTCATGCTGAAGGATATGCAGCAGGCGAACTAAAGCATGGTCCAATAGCTTTGATTGATGAGAACATTCCAGTAGTTGTAGTTGCTCCTCCTGGCCAAGACCATAAGAAGATTATGAGCAACTTGCAGGAAGTCAAGGCTAGAGGCGCTGATATATTAGGTATCGGTGCAATTGGAGATAAGGATTTGGTTGATGAGTCCGATAATGTATTCCTGATAAATGATGAAGTGGATGACATATTGGCTCCACTTGTTTACATAGTTCCTCTTCAATTGTTAAGTTATCATGTGTCTGTTATAAGAAAATTAGATCCTGATAAGCCTAAGAACTTGGCTAAATGTGTGACTGTGGAATAGAATGTCCTGATTCTGATTGGTCTTAGAATTAGGACAAAAACTTTTTTTCAATAGTTGGAGTATTTTGCTCTTCACTAGTTTTTATTCTTTATATTTTTCCTATTTTTTCTATTTTTCTTAAATATTTGTAAAAAAAGAAATGAGTTTATTTTCTTCCACTTCCTATTTCAAGAAGAGGAATTTTACTCATTATAAATATTAATAGCCAGCTTAATCCGATTATTATAATTGAACTTATAGGCAACCAAAGGTAAGCATTTGTCTTTACGATTGGAGCTAAAAATCCATCGTACATTATGTAATGCATTAGAATGTAATGTGAGAAGTATATTCCAAAACTGCATGATGAGAATAAAAGGATTATTTCTCCTAATTTTCTTTCCCTAATCATTCTTGCATCTTCCTTAATCCATTTTACACTTGCATATTTGAATGCTGTAAATAGCCCTATTGTCTCTAAAATCACGAAAATGTCAAAGAAATCAATCGGTGCAAGGGCATATCCTCCGAGTCCTTTTAGGTATATCTTTGTAAAGTGTCCTGCTATTCCAACAATGAATAATATACATCCGATTGCAAACATCTTTTTGTCAGAATACTTGAACTTCTTATTGTGGATGTATGATCCCATAATGAAGTATCCGAGGACTGGGAAGAAGTTGAATATCACTCTAAAATTGTATTTCATTTGAGGATAATCGAAAAAGCCAATAGTATATAATATTGAGAGAATTATAGTAATTGTGATTAGATATTCTGCCCCTTCCATTCCCTCTTCACGAATAAAGCTACCTATAACTGGAATAAGCAAGTAAACACCAATCAATGACCAGATAAACCAAAATGGCCTTGAATAATCCTGTACACCAAATGCAGTATCCATAAAATAAGTCAATGTAGGATTATAATGCCATATCAGCACTCCTGCGATAATGTATACTATAATCCAAAATATGAATGGCAAGAAAACACGCTTGAAACGTTTTTCTAAAAACTTTTTTACTTCGTATTTTCTTGTTAAAAGAAGTGAACCGCTGACAGTAAAGAAGAGTGGAACGCCAATACGGGTAAGAGAGAATACTCCACTGCAGAATAGCCAACTATAGAAATCGTATGAAAATAATCTAGATATGTGTCCGATAACTACAAGCATTATAGCAAGGGAACGGACTTCATCTAAATACATTATACGATTAGGACTTATGCTCATTTTTTATCACTAAGATTATATATTTTTGTTCGTATTAATAAAGATATTTAATATTTTCAAGTATTTAAAAATATAGTAATTAGTTTCCATCACTATTCCTTTTAAGTTCAATATTTTTTTTAAAATTCTTAAAAATCATTGAATAAAATATTAGTTTATATTTTAGTTAAACTTATAAACTAGTATTTAAAAAATTTAAAATAGTAATAATTTTAAAAATATTTAACTAAATTCTTATTTGCTTCGTTATTTCTTAGTATAACAAAGCAATCTTTTTTAATTTTTAAAATGACTGTGAGGAATATTTATGGAAACAGTTGGAATGATTCTTTGTGGAGGTTTTGGAAAAAGATTAAGGCCAGTCACTGAAAAAGTACCAAAACCATTAGTTGAGATAAAAGAAGATTATACAATTCTTGATAAACAATTATTTGATTTTAAAAATGCTGGAATTAATGAAGTCTATCTATTGGCAGGTTTTCTTCATGAAAAAATAGAAGAGCGTTATGGTGATGAGTATAAGGGTATTAAAATAAATTATGTTATTGAAGACGAACCTTTAGGCACATTAAATGCGATTCGTCTTGGAATGGAAGCCCTCAATGAAGAGAAACAAGTTGTTATTAGAAATGGGGACATAGTTGCAGATTTAAATCTTAAAAGAATGATTGAACAAGGAGAAAAATCAGATTTCCCAGTTACAATGTTTGTCACTCAGATGAAATCTCCATATGGAATAGTTGAACTTGTTGGAGATAAAATTGCTTCCTTTAAAGAAAAACCATTATTAAATTATTACATTAATGGTGGAATTTACTTTACAAAAGGTTTGCTTGATTTTGGTGAATTTAAAATTGGGGATATAGAAAAAACATTATTCCCTCTTTTATCTAAAAACAATGAATTAGGATATTATAAAGAAGATAATTTATTTTGGATGGCAATAGACACTAGCAAAGAATTAGAGACTGTTCAAAAAGAATATGAAAATACAACTGATAAACCATGGGGTTATGAGAAAGTTCTTATTTACACGGATAAATATCTTACAAAAGAACTTTACCTAAAAGAAGGATTCCAAACTTCTTTCCACTACCATAATGATAAAGATGAAACAATGTATATAATTTCTGGTGCAGGATACATAGAATTTGAAGATAGGAAAGAATACTTCGGAAAAAATGATTCTATCCGTATAGAGCCAGGGGTTGTTCATTCTATCGTTGCAACTGAAAATACAGTTTTGCATGAAGTTTCTACACCATTTTTAGATGATACTATCCGTGTAAAAGATTATTATACTAGATAAGAAGACTAAAAATTATTTTGTTGATATTATGGATCTTACATTAATTACTCGCCTGATTGATTCTCGAATTGGGGGCATTGGAACATATTCGCAGCATGTTTTTAATGGTTTAAAAGAATATCCGGACATTAATTTAAAACTTATAAGTCAAGAAGATAGTATTTTATCTTATGATGAAAATCCTTTAAAATACTTTTTTTATTCATTTTTTGAATTAAAATGGATTTTGAATAAAAAGGAGTATAAGAACTCAGATGTTTTTCATGCTTTAAGTCCTATGGAATGTATTCATTCAAATAAATCTAAAACTGTTGTTACAATTCATGATGTTTATGATATTGATGAATATAAATCAATTCCAGAAAAAATTATGGTAAAATCCATTAAAGAAGCCATTAAATGTGAAAGAATTGTTTTAAATAAATGGGAATTATTAGAGCCTTTAAGAAAATATGGTAAATTTGATGAAGATAAAATTACCATTTTTGGACCTGCAATTAGTGGAGAATTTTATCCGAAACCTAAAGATAATGGCGTGTTTTCTGTTGGAACCATTGCAAGATTAGATTCCAGAAAAAGAAATGATGTTTTAATAAAATCATTTTTGGATGCAGATATTGAAAATTCACAACTTCTAATAGCTGGAAAAGGTCCGGAATTGGAAAATCTTAAAAGAGTTGCAAAAGGTGATGAAAGAATCAAATTTTTAGGTTTTATTCCAGATAATGAAGTAAATGATTTTTATAATTCATTAGATGTTTTTGTATTTCCATCATTATTTGAAGGTTATGGCATGCCAATTGTTGAAGCAATGGCTTGTGAAAAACCAGTTATAACCCTTGATGATTCTGAAATCACAAAAGATGTGAAAGAAAGGACTTATGTTTGTTCTAAAGAAGATTTGGCTAATGTGCTTAGAGATAGAACATATAAATGTGATATAAAAAGCAATGTTGAATTTTTTAAAGAGCATAGCATAGAAAAAAGGGCAAAACAGTTTATTGATGTATATAACGAAATTTAATAAAAATAGATTTTAATGCTTGAGATAAAATGAAAATTAAGAAAATATTGAATTATATAAAGATTGCCATCACAGGATTTAAGAATCCTATTTCAATTGCACTATTTATGCTAGGGGCAAAAGAAGAATGTACTCTAAAAACTAGACATTTCGGCGATTTTGATTTAAAAAAAGAAGATCAATCTGAATTATATCCTTTTTTCCTTTTAGTCGATAGTTACAATTCTCCTTATGGGATTGGGACTTATGGAAATCCTGAAGTATTATTCGATTCAAAAGCTAATTTAAAAATTGGAAATTTCTGTTCCATTTCAGATGATGTGACTATCCTTTTAGGAGGGGAACATGAAATAAATACTATTTCATCATATCCATTTACATTAAAAAACCATTATACAAAGGGTGATGTCACAATTGGAAATGATGTATGGATTGGACAGTCTACATTAATTTTATCAGGTGTTACTATTGGTGATGGAGCTATTATCGGAGCTAATTCTCTTGTAACTAAAGATGTGGCGCCTTATGCTATAGTTGGAGGAAATCCTGCTAAGTTAATTAAATATAGATTTGATGAAGAGACTATAGTCAAATTGCTTGAATTAAAATGGTGGGATTGGGATATTAAGAAAATACTGGACAACAGACAATTACTGAATAGTCAAGATTTTGAGAAACTATTTGATGAAGAAATTTAAATATTTTTCTTCATTAGTCCATTGTAGGATGTAAAATGCAATTTAGAATATTTTAAGAAAAGATAGTACAATCAGAAAATTTTTTATTATCAAAGCATTGAGTGAGAAAATGAATGAAATACAAACTATTTTTAAAAATGTTAGTTGGGTAACATCATCTCAAATAGTCACTAATTTCTGTGCATTTATTTGGACAATATTAATTGCACGATACCTTGGAGTAAATGATTATGGTATCCTTTCATTTGCAATCTCATTCACTGCTATTCTTGGAATGAGTACTGATATTGGTATGAGTACTTTTTCTACTAGGGAATTGTCTAAAGATAGAGAAAAAACACATAAATTTATCAATAATGTTATCCCATTCAAAATAATATTATCTGTTTGTTTATTTATTTTTGTAGTTATAGCGTTACTAGCATTAGGATATGACAAATTAATTATAGAAGTTTCTTTAATAATGGTTATCGAGAATGTATTCATTGGTATGATAAATTTTATTAATGGTGTATTTCAAGCACATGAAAATCAAAAATATTATGCTATTGGATCAATGATTTACAGCATTCTTTTAGTTTTATTGACTTTTGCAATAATATATTTACGATTGGGATTAATTGCAGTAGCCCTATCTTATACTTTAGCTTATTTCTTTAATTTAGCATATGTAAGTTTAAAGTTAAATAAAGAGTTTGGGCTTCCAAAATTTGAGTTTGATTTTCCATTTGGGTATGAAACTGCAAAGAAATCAATACCCTTTGGATTAAGCCTATTTTTTTATACAATTTACTTTTACATAGATGTAGTTATGATCCAATTCTTTTCAGGAGATTTTGGAGCAGGAATTTATAATTCTTCATATAAAATCATTTCTGTTTTT
>JAFRCZ010000075.1 GCA_017404125.1 Methanobrevibacter sp. | reverse complement strand
ATAATATTCGAATAATTAAACCAATTAAGAAAATAAATTTATAATAAAAAAAATAAACTAAAAACAATCAATAAAGGATGTGAAAAAATGCCTGTTGTAACAATCGTTGGAAATCCAAATATAAGTGTGGAAAATAGAAGAGAAATGGTAAAAAAAGTTAGTGAAACTGTAGCTGAAGCTTATGGATTGCCTATTGAAGCAATCACTGTATTGGTAGAAGCTTTACCTCCAGAAAGCATTGGAGTAGCTGGTGAATTATTAATTGATAGAAAATAATTTCATTTCTACCATATTTCTCTTTTTTAAAAAATAATATTTTCAAAAATTTAATTGAAAAAATCACCATCAAAATTATATTAAAAAATCATTAAAAGAAAATTTAAATTAAATTTTCTAAAAACTCATTTTCAAAATCCAAATATTCATTCAATAAATTTATGAACTTTTTATTTTCTTCACTATCAATCAGATATAATGAAAGCAATTTTTCCAAATTGTCAACATTCATTTGAATTGGATCTTTATATTGACTGATTGCAGTACCTGGCAATATTCCCCTATTTTCAAGAATCCATTGAATGAAAATATTTTTTGATTCTATAAATTTTTCATCATGAATTGATTTTTCAATATTCTTAAGGCAATCACCAGATAAATTTTGATAAACTGTGTTATTTAAACTGTATGATATATACTCAGTGATGCTAATATCGATAATTTTATCATACTTTCCTTTATATTGAATATCCAATTCATTATTTAGATACTTAGCAACACAATAGTTAATTTTATTACGATTTTGTTTTAGAATATCATTTGATTCAACAAACTCTTCTTGAGAGACTTTTTCAACATTAATTTCTTCATCTTGAGATGGAATTTCTTCATCTAACTTAACATACTTTCCAACTAAAAATTCAAAATTACATTTTTTACAGAATTGGCTATCATCATCTCTTTTGGTTCCACACATTGGACAATACTTGAAATCAGACATCATATTTTTCAACCCAAATATTTTTATAAAAATTAATTTTCGAATCTATGCAAACTATTTTGATTAATGAGAACAATTTTAATTTATTAGAATAATTTTAATTAAATAGAATAATTCTAATTAAATGGAATAGTTTTAATTTATTGGAATTATTTTCATATATTAGAATTAATTTGAAGATCTGTTTTTGATATACTCCTCTCTTTTTTCATGAGCCTCTTCTTCAGATGGGAACAAACCTAAATGTTTGCCATCAACTTCAGCACTCCACATGAACAAGCCATCTTCATAGAAAACACCTTCATATTTAGATGACTTCTTCTTGTTTATTGTTGAGCCAGACTTTTTAGACTTTTCAGATTTATTTTTGGAAACTCTTGTTCCCCCGCTGACCTTGACCTTTTTATTTTCTTTTTCTTGAGAAACCTTATTTCCATCCTTCACTTTAACCTTGCTTTTATTTTCAAATTCCTTAGCATAATCCAATTTATTGGACTTCTTATTAGATTTATTATTGAAATCATTATTTTTAGTGATTTCCTTCTTTATGCTGGACTTTGAGCTAATGGTTTTAATAGGTTTAGATTCAGATCTATTTTCCTTTTTCTCTTTTGCCTTTGCCCTTAACCTATTCCTTTCTTCAATGGTGATTGTCTTATAGCCGCCTTTGACCTTTACATCAACCAAATCATTTGCCTTCAGATAATCTTTCCTTGCCTTAATAGCTTCATTTTCACTTGCATGGTAGGAAATGATTTGTCCTTTGACGCTCACTGTCCATAGCTTTTGTATTTTGCTGAATGAGATGCCTCTTGCCTTTGAATAGGCACCACCTATCTTTCTTGGCATGTGAATAGAACTTATGTAAATCTCCCTTGCCTCATAAGCTTCTTTGGAAGATTGGTACAAACCTAATTCCTTGTTTCCATGTTCAGCTTTCCACATAAAAAGATTATCATCATATGAAATTCCCAGGCATTGGGAATAAGGAACATCCGGTTCTCTGATCTTTATTTCCTTATTGTTGATACCATAAACTAGATTATCATCTTTTTTCTCTTCTACCTTAGGAAGATATAATTCATTTAGAATTTGAATGATTTCATTGTTTGGACTGGACTGTCTTAATCGTATGAAGTCCTCCCCATCATTTATCGCTGATTTAAGCCTAATCAAAAAGTCTGCATCTTGGGTTCTTCGGCTTAGCTTATATTTTGGCCTTATAAATTCTTTATCACCAGAATAATTGACATAGAACCAGACACAGATATTGAATATTATCTTGTGGGCTTCACTTGCAGCCTGCAGTTCACCGCTTATATCATTAGAAGAATCCTTTGATAAGAGAGGATTTGAATTGGATTGATTTTGATTCCCTTCATTAAAAATAGCGCCTTCATTAAAGGAATCCTCTTTAACTTCATTAAAGCCAGTTTTATAATCTCTTAAACCACCATTCTGTACAAATGGCCTGTTTATTTGTGATGGAGACTTGAATCCTCCACTCGCATCACTGTTTAATGTATTGTGATAAACATCATTTCTTAATCTTCTAAGCTTTGAGAAGTCATTCTTTATATTGTTTGGCAAAATATTTGCATTGTTCAGCTTTTCAATTCGTTTATATTGGCTGTTTTCATCATCCTTTATTCCTTCAAAGTCAAAAATCGCTTTAGTGATCTTTTCAGCTATTCTTCCAGCGATTAGAATAGCTTCAACCCCATCTCCTTCAATGAGATTCTTATCCATCCTGGCACAGTCCAGATAAATGTCTCTGAATTGGTTTTCCAAGAAACTAAAGCAAAATTCACTCATAAAAACAACTCTTTAAAAAATAGAATTATAAAAATAATTTTTAAGTTATAGTACTATCTTATTTCCTCTTAATGCCCTAAAATGTCTTTCAAGACATCTGATGCAGAATCCATACCCTGTGCACCGATTAACAATACAAGATCATCTTTAGTTGCAGTTTCCATAATATATCCTAATGCATCATATAATTTTTCAAAATGATTGTATTTAATCCGTTCCTTATCTAAATTAGCAAAGAATATGTCCTTTTCAAAGTCTTCAACATAATTCAAATGGTCAACTAAATCCGCACTTGATGAGAGGGTTAAATGAATCTCTCTTTTTTTAACGTTTGAATCCTTTTCAATCAAGTCATCATTTCTATGGCGAAGTTCTTTTATGACTTCTGCTAAAGCTTCTGAATTAAGACCATTCAATGTTTCTCCACGGGAGCCTCTGATAGCACATGCAATGTATATGTCATCCTTATCTAACTGTTCTGCCAAATCATAGGTTGCCCTTACGGTATTTTTAATTCCATCCGGATTGTGTGCAAAGTCATCTATTACAATAGGCTCATCGTAAAGCCTAGTAAATCTTCTCTTTAAAGGCATGTATGTTTTTACCCCATCTACAATGTCTTCCATTGGAATTTCCAATGAAATGCATGCAGAAATAGCTGATAGGATATTTCTGATGAAATGTTCTCCTGTAAAAGGAAGCTCTTCAAAGGATAAAATAGCTTTTCCATCATAGATTATAGCACTTTCTTCACTGTCAAAGAAAACCTTTTTATCATTTTCTGCTTCATAATTCAATATGTTTTCCTTATCCATTGAAGTAAAGTAAGTGCAAACGCCATCATTTACAAATTGCTTCATATTCAATACATTTTCATCATCAAAGTTAAGGACTATTCCTCCCTTATTTGTAGCTTTGACTACACCTGAGGTCTCTTCAAAGACCTCTTCAATTGAATTTACAAGACCAATATGGTCCATTGTAACGTTTGTTACAACACCAACATCAGGATTAATGGCTGAAGACATGATTAGAGCATGATTTTTCATCAAATCAGTTCCCCAGCCCTGTACTTCTGAAACTTCAATGACAAGATAGTCAAACACTTCCTTGTTTGGAATGTCACATATGAAATTGAATATCCTTGGATCAACTCCCTGATTTGCCAAGACCTCTTCAGAAATCAATTTAGCAACCATAGGGTCTATCAATGTATTGAATTCAGATTTTGCATCTGTATTTGTAAAGACATTGTATCCTGCATGGGATAATATATGATAAATCAAATGGGACCTTGTGGATTTGCCGTTTGTTCCGCTGATTACAACTCTCTTGCAGTCAGGAACCAAATTGTCAATTGTCCATTTTATTGCAAATGCATTGGCAAATTCAATCCTATCCACTACAATCACTGGGAATTTAAGCTTTTCTGCCACTTCCAAAGCGTCTTCCTTTGGAGTTAAAGTAATCAAGCAAGCCACATTCTTGTCATTTGCTATTTCAACACCTTTTCCATTGATCCAATGCCTAATTACAATGTCTCCTTGTTGAGCTTCATTTAAAGTTTCAAAGATTCCAGTAAATCCAGTTGAAGGTTTGTAATCATTGGATCCGTAAATCTTACCGCCTATTGAATCTGCAAGCTGATTAATAGAAAAAGTGTTTAAAGAAGATACTGAATCTGCTAATTCAATTAAAAAATATGTTTTTGACATTTTAATCCCTTTGAAAGCATTTTAATAAAAATAAAGTAAAAATAAATGATTAATAATAATTTAATATTCAATTCAAATATTAAACCAATGATTCTATGAAAAGAGGAATAGCTTTCCTAGAATTCCTATGACACATACTACTACTGTTAATAACCAATAGCTTAAAACTATTTTAATTTCTGAAATTCCCTTATAATTCAAGGTATGATGCAAAGGCTCTACAGGCAAAGTGATAATGTGAGCTCTGTGCATTAAGCTTATGATTGTTGATACGATTGGGACAGCTAAAGCAAGCACACCAAAATAAGGCATGTCAGTCAATAGCACTGCTGCCGCAAAACCGGTACCTAGAATGAATGATCCTGTATCCCCCATAAATATTGAAGCAGGATATTTATTGAATACAAGGAAACCAAGACAGATTGCAGTTAAAAGACCAAATGGATAAAGTGCAGAAGGGTTTCCAAACATATATCCGTAAACGCAGCAAGCAAATGATGCAATAGCTATAATTCCTGCAGCCAATCCATCCATACCATCAATAAGATTCACTGCATTTATTGCACCTAAAACACCTATTATTATAACAGGATATGCTAAAAGACCTAAGCTGAATCCGCCTAAGCTAGCTATAACACCAGTAAATGCCAGGAATAAACCAGGCAACAATTGCACTAGAATCTTTACTCCTTCACCTGGCTCGTATTTAATTGGAATTTCAGCAACGACTTCAAGTTTGCCTTCATCCACTAATCCACCAACCTGTTCTTTAGCCTTATCAGTAGTTATTCTTGCCTCTTCACCTACACCTAGGTCAAGAAGCCCAATAGGAACAACAGAATCGCTAACGTTTTTAACTACTTTCTGATACTCTTTCACTCTAAGACCTAACAGGTCATCAAGCAATCCCATTACTCCACCAGTAAGCATGATAAATGAAACAATCAAAATATATGTGTTTTTATAATATAATGATAAAATAAGCAAAATAGCAAATAGGAAAGCTATACCTCCCATTGTAGGAGTTCCTGCCTTATGCCTATGTTCACTTACAATAGGATTATCAGATAAGTCTGAATCCTTTAATGTTTTCCTTACAAACCATGTAAATATCACTGTTGCAAAGAAAGATATAAAAAACATCAATATTATATTTGTTAAATCCATATTCATCACACTTAATTCTTAAAAAAATAATTAAAAATCCATATTATATTATAATATTTTATAGTAATCATAATATTTATATTTTTATTTATATATAAAAAAATGATATTACAATGATATTATCATCTGAATTTGATAATAGCAAATCAACACCATTTAATTCATTTAAAAATAGGGTAGAAAAATTAAAAAATAATAAAAAAAGAATTAAAAAAGAATTAAAAAAGAATTAAAAAAGAGTTTTTAAGAAGAATTATTGAATAAAATAAAAAGATTAGAGAATTAAATGGAATAATCATTGCCAGTTAATTCTTTAGCTATTTCAAAGGTCTCTGCACGGGTATTTCCCCTAATGGTTACCCTTTGATATCCTTTAGGGCCATGAACAATGAAATTGCCATTAACATATTCCTTAAGAGGTTCCTGAGGAGCCGGCCCTTCATAATCGCCGATAGGTATTTCCAAAGTGTAATAACTCTTCATTTCATCTTCAAGATCTTTAACATTGAACTCGCCTACAGCGATATCTACAAGCAGATTCAATGGATTCAAATCAGTGCAAGCAAAGGACAAGTACCTTGTTCCGCTTGGACGTGTGTTGATTTCAATTGCATAGACCTTTTTTTCCTCTTTTGAATAAATCAAGTCCATATCAATGGTTCCTTCAGATTTAAGGTTTGTTGCAATATGCTTAGCTATTTTTCTAAAACTTTCATTTTCTATCCCTTCAAAGTCACAAGGACCATATCTAAGTCTTTTTATTGGATGGATTCCTTCCAGATTGGTTTCCCCCTTGTAAACTGGCACCAATGGCAAATACTCGCCATTCCATCCGATTACTTCAATGGAAACTTCCGAACCTTCAATGAACTTTTCAATCAAAGCATGTTCAAAAGAGTTGAAGTATTCAATAACATCATCATATTGGCTTGTTATGCAGATGTCCTTGCCTCCTTGGCCTTCTCCCTGCTTTAGAACAATTGGGAAACCGAATCCAAGCTTTTCAATGAATTCTTCCTCACTTTCAAAGTCATTTTTATTTAAAACTTTTGCAGGAGGAACATTGAGATTTATTGATTTGAAGAATTCTTTGGTTTTTATTTTATCAGATGCAATTGCCACTGCATTAACATTGGAGGAAATTACTGGAATGTTGTGCTTTTCCTCAATTTCCTCTTTCATTTTAGCTACATCCATCAACGGAGGATCAATGCCTAAAAGAGGAACAATAGCATCCACTTCCTCTTCAATAGCTATTTCCATTGGCTTTTCCATGCCTCTTGGAACTATATAATATCTGCTAGGCAAGTCTAAATTAGGAGCCTCTTCGTTAGATTCTGTTATTATGCTTTCCACTCCCAATTTATCAACGTGATAAGCCACATCATCGTATAATCTTGATCCAATAAACAATACTTTCATAAAATCACTTAAAAATCATTGAAATATTAAATAGATTAATTTTAATCTTTTATATATAATCTTTATCTATACTTTTCTAATACTATATTTAAAGTCGTATTAAATAAAATTTACTAATGAAATAAAAAATTTCTTAATGTTAAAAAAAGATCTTTTTAAGATTATACGTCTAATATCTTATTAAATAACAATTTAATAAGCATATCAGAGGCATCTTTGATTTTAGGGGATAATTCAAATGATAAATCCATAATTTCAGGTTCAATTCCAATAAAAAGAATATTGTAATCCTTTTCCATCTCCAAATATTTAATCAAATATGCTAATGACATTGAGTGTGTTGAAATGCTAATGTCAACAATATTGTCCTTATTTACAATGTTTATCTCACCTGCTTCCTTATTCATCAAGCTTGCATCAATGAGGATAATGTGGGAGGGATTGATTTTTTTAATGAGTCCTGTAAAGTTTTCTGGAACAGAACCTCCATTAATAAAAAATGTTTTATTTAGCCTTTTTACAATAGACTCGTCTACACCAACATTTAATTCGGCAAGATACGAATCAAGGGCATAATCTAGAGGTGTATTTCCAGTGTTAATATCATTAACATCATCAAATAACTCAAATTCATTATCTTGATTATTTAGTTCATTTTGAATGTTTTCTCTTTTAATATCATTCCGATTTTGATTATTTAAGACAATTTCCTTTAAAATAGACAATTGATT
>JAFRCZ010000074.1 GCA_017404125.1 Methanobrevibacter sp. | reverse complement strand
TATAATTTTTTATCAATTTTTCAATTCCAAATAAAATTCATTAGCTTCTTCATGGCCAGAATCAATAGAAATAGCCTTTTTAACAAAGGATAATGCACCTAATTTATCATCTTGCTCATAAAGTATCTTTCCTATGAGATAATATGCATCAGCACTATCTTCCTTAATGATTATATTTGTTAAAATTTCTTTTGCAATACTATAATTTCCTTTATCATATTCTTCTAATGCATCATTTAATGCTTCTTTGAATGGATCAATGCCATTAGTTTCTTCTAAATTATCATCTCTTTCTTCTTCTAAATCAGTATCCATAATTTCTTCAATCTTATCTGAATCTTTTTGGTTATAGTAAGTTTCATCATATATGATATTTTCATCCAAATCCTGATTTTCCAATGCAGATAACTCTTGTGGAGATAACTTGTTCATCTCTTCCCACATATAATCCAAAATGAATTCAGTAGCTTTCTTATGAAGTGGCTTATTCTCATTTCCACATTTAGGTGAGTAAATGCAGGACGGACAGCCATCTTCACATTCACAGGTTTTAAGCAAGTCCCTAGTGGAATTGGTCAATTTAGAGAATACATCGATTGCCTTTTCACAGATACCTATTCCTCCTTCATAAGCATCATAGATAAAGATTGAAGCTTCTTGTGTATCCTCATGATAATTGGTTGAAAGTCCGCCAATGTCAAATCTATCGCACATCACATGAAGTGGGAATAATCCTATTAAAGCATGCTCTGCACCATGTAATCCTCCTGCAAAGACTTCATTTTCATTTTTAAATTTTTCTTCAACTGCATCTTTAACGCTATCTGGAATGGTAAACCATAATCCTTTGGTTTTAAATTTCAAAGGAGGCAAGTCTAGAATATATGTTCCGATTGTTTTAGAGAACTCCATCCTTTTGTATTTATAGTAATCCTCTTCCACTTCCAGCTCTCCATAGTGAACTGTAAAGTCTCCGATTTTAACTTTTTTTATCTTTTTAATGATTTTTGTCTGGGTTCTCTTTAGCGCTACAGTATGGGCATTCACATCTCTTTTTATAACATTAATAATATGAGTATCAAAGTCAACATTTGTAACAATGTAAGTTTGTCCTTTATTGATTAAAATAGCTCCTTCATGAGCTTCCCTATACATTTGAGACCTTTCTATTCTTTCAATCAATTGGTTTTGATTCATTACGCTGAATATTTCATTTGAGATTTGGTCAAGTGAAAATTCAAATGCTGGATTGTTATCATAAGGATAGATGTAAAGTCCTGCACTATTTCTAAGGTCTCTGTTTTGAATGATATTATCTATAAACGCTTCATTGACATTAAAAATATCCTTAACTTCCTCTGGACTAAGTGGCAATTCATTAGCTGCACAGATAATGTGATTATTCAATAGCTTTTCATTGTTCAAGTCAATAACAACATTTTCATGAGGCTTGTCAAAGAAGAATTCCGGGTTTTTCATAAAGTATTGGTCCAATTGATTCTCAAAAGCAACCAATATTACAAGGGATTTTTGATTTCCTCTACCTGATCTTCCTCCTTGTTGCCAAGTTGAAATCATGGATCCTGGAAATCCTGAAATGATTACTGCATCCAATGATCCTACATCAATGCCTAATTCAAGAGCATTTGTTGAAGTGACACCCAAATATCTTCTTGATTTAAGACCATCTTCAATCTCTCTTCTGTCTTCAGCCAAATATCCTGCCCTATAAGCTGAAATCTTATCCACATACTTCTTTTTAGTATGCTCCATATCCCTTTTTGTCCATAAAGCAATCAATTCTGCAAGCTTTCTGCTTGATGTGAAGCATAAGGTCTGTATGTCTTTGAGCAGTAAAAAAAGGAAAATCCTTTCAGTTTCCTGGTGTATAGAGAGATTTTCATCATCTGAATGGACTGGAAGTTTCTTATAAGGATTATATAGGATAAAGTCCTTTTCCCCGCTTGGAGAGCTATCCTCATCAATCAATTCAAATTCCTCTCCAGTTAGCTTTTCTGCAAGCTCCAATGGATTAGCAAGGGTTGCAGAGGACAATATGAATTTTGGGTTTGAGCCATAGAAATTTGCAATCCTTTTAAGTCTTCTGATTAGAAATGCAACATTTGAACCGAATATTCCTTTATAGTAATGGGCTTCATCTATGACAATATATTTTAAGTTTGAGTAAAAGCGTTCCCATTGGTGATGCCATTGCAAAATCAAATGGATTTGGT
>JAFRCZ010000073.1 GCA_017404125.1 Methanobrevibacter sp. | reverse complement strand
TTTTAATATTTTTATTTTGTTAATAATTTTTGTATATATAAAATTACATAATTTAATTGATGAATAGTTCTAGAACAATTAATCAAAATGATGATAAGATATTTACAAAAGACTTCTTTTTAATATTTGGAGCATTGCTCTTTTCAGCTCTTGTAATGTATGCGCTGATGTCTACTGTAACTGAACATGCTACCGCTATGGGTACAAGCGCCACCATTGCAGGTCTTGTATCTGGAATATACATTTTTGGAGGGCTTTGTTCTAGAATTTACTCAGCTAATGCACTAGAAAGGAGAAATTGGAAAAAGTTAGCTGTTATTTTCTTAAGCATTCATTTTTTAGCATGTATTTTCTACTTTTTTGCAAATAATGTGACTCTTCTTCTGATTGTAAGATTTATTCATGGGCTTGGATTCGGTGCTTCTGCAAATGCTATTGTAACTATTGCAAGTGCTATTTTGCCTAAAAAACGTTTTGGAGAAGCATTTGGATACTTTATGCTGGGAACTACAATTGCAGTTGGTTTAGGTCCTTATATCTCCGGATTCTTCTATGACAATTGGGGAGCTGTAGGTTCATTTGGCCTTGCTACAGCTTTTTCTTTCATCGCATTGGTGTGCATTCTCATTTTAGATGTTGCCAAATATGAAACCAGGCATAATCTGGAGATTGAAAGCAATATTGCCAATGAGTTTATGGAAGATGATGTTTCCATAGAAGAAAAAGGAAAATTCCGCAGCATCATAGATAAAATCCTTGAAGTTCCTGCAATACCTGTTTCTCTTTTTACAGCGCTTACAAGCTTAGGATATGTTTCCATTTTGTCATTTTACAGGCTTTATGCAGTTGAAGTGGATTTGGTAAGTGCATTTTCATTATTCTTTTTAGTCTATTCAATCGTTTTAGTTGCATCCAGGCCTATTGCAGGTAAAATACAGGATAATTACGGGGATAGGATAATCTGCTTTATAGGAATCATAGCCCAGGCAATAGGGCTGTTTTTAGTTGCTTGGATGCCTTCAACCATAACAGTTTTGATTTGTGCAGTATGTGCAGCATTAGGTTTTGGTACATTGAATTCCGCTTGTACAGCTATTGTTACAAGGGACACTACTGTTAATCGTCGTCCTTATGCGATTTCAACATTTTATATATTTTGTGATGGAACAATGGGATTCGGTCCTGCATTGCTCGGATCTTTTGTAACTGCAAGCAGTGGATATGCTCCTGTTTACTTTATTTCTTCATTCATTACCTTGCTTGCTTTGCCAATAGCTTTCTTTGCACTTAAAAAGTAGTTAAAAAAACTATTATTCTATTATTATTTCTTCCCTATAGCTTTATTTTCACTTAAAAGATAGTTAAATAAATTATTCTTTTTTTATATCAATTTTAAATCAAATATAGTTTACTTTTTATAAAAATATTAATTTTTATCAAATTTAAATACAAAACAATAAATATATAAAAAATTATAAATAATTTTATAATAATTATAATCGGGGTTTATGTTATTTTTAATTGGAATGTTTTAAAAAATATTTATTAAAATTTTATAAATCAAATGATTATAGTAATTATAAAAAAATCTTATCGTAGGTGAAACTATGAGTATTCTATTAATAATTTTAATCGTTATAATAATTGCTCTTATAGTGGCTATTGTAGGTCTTTACAATGGCTTGGTAACTGCAAGAAATAAAGTGAAAAATGCATGGGCTCAAATTGATGTTCAATTGAATAGAAGAGCAGATTTGATTCCTAATTTAGTTGAAACCGTTAAAGGTTATGCAGGTCATGAAAAGACTGTATTTGAAGATGTGACTGCTGCAAGAGCAGGTTTGATGAATGCAAATGGTGTAAAGGAAATAAATGAAGCTAACAACCAATTATCAGAAACCTTAAAAACATTATTTGCTGTTGCAGAAAATTATCCTGAATTGAAAGCTAATGAAAACTTTAAGGAATTGCAAGCTCAATTAGCAGAAACTGAAGACAAAATTGCTTATTCCAGACAATTCTACAATGACACTGTATTGATGTACAACAATAAATGTCAAACTTTCCCAAGCAATATTGTTGCAAACTTATTTGGATTTAAAGAAGCTGACTTCTTTGAAGCTGCTGGAGAAGCAAGATCTGTACCTAAAGTTGAATTCTAGAATAAGAAATATTCCTATAAATTGTGGAGAATTTCTCCATAAATATAGATATTATCTAAGTTTAATATGTGGAGATTTTTCTCTATGTATTGATTAGGAGAATTTATATGAATTTTAAAAACAAGGCATTAGCTATTCTTTTAATCTCAATATTTTTCATATCATTGCTTCCTGCAGTTTCTGCAGTGGATTATTCCATTCCCTATGCCAATATAGATATGCAGGTATACGATGATGGTTTAATCAATGTCTATGAAGAGATTGATTATCATTTTGATTCATCAGCCAATGGTGTTTACAGGGATATTCCTTTAAAGAAAAACCAATCGATTGAGAATCTTCATGTTTATGTTGATGGAGCTTATGCCGATTATCAAATCATTAAGGATAGCGGAAAGGAAAGAATAAAGATCTATCTTTACCGTGATGCTGCCAAAACCAAAAAGATTCAAGCAGGCGCTGACGTTAAGGTATATCTTCAATATGACTTCACTCATGTTGTAAAGATCTATAATGATGTTGGTGAATTGCAATACAAGGTCTGGGGTGATGAATGGGAAGAGGATTTAGGTTCCCTAGATGCAGTCATTCGTTTCCCAGATGATAAGGAGCTTGAATACTGGATCAATCCGGTTTATAGTGATGCACAGGCTAAATGGTCTGATGGCAATTTGGTAATCAAAAGTGATGGTGTATCTGAAGGAGATTATGTTGAAGCTAGAGCTCTCATTCCATTGGATGAATTCTCATCAAGCACTCCTTATGCACAGCACATCAATCAGGATGCTGCAGATGAAATAAGGAATATGCAGAAAAATGAGGAAAATACACAGAATATCCTCTCTACTGTAGGTTCAATAGTTAATTATGTTTTGGTTGCCTTATGTGCAATCCCTCTTGCAATCTATTATAAGTTTGGAAGAGAACCAAAAACAGATTATCAAGGAATATATGAGCATGAACCTCCTACAAATGACCCTCCAGCATTTGTAAATGCTTTAATGGGTGGATTTGGAAAGAATATAGGAGATTTGGATCAAAAGGCATATCAAGCTACAATCATGGATTTAATTGATAGGGGAAAACTTGGTGTTGATTCTGAAAGTGATACTGAATTTACCAATACCACTTACTTGACCGTTAAATCCACTGATGGTTTGGAAAGATATGAAAGAGAGCTTATTGACATTTTAAGAACATATGAGCTTAATGGCAGAATCAGCTTTTCTTATATGCAGGATTGCCTTAGAGAGGAATACCAAGCAAGGGCTTTCCAGGACAGATACAACAATTGGTGTCAAAACTTTAAAAACGATTATTTGCCACCGGAGGTATTGGGAGAATACTTTGATGAAACCGGTTCTGACTATATGATGTACTTCGGAATAGGTGCAATTGTTTTAGCCATTATCGTTGGAGCTTTGTCCCTTTTTGTCCATTTTAGAGGAAGCTTTATAACTACTTTAGTTGCCGTTTTCTTTGCTATTGTAGGTGGAGCATGCCTTATCATGCCATCTGGAATTGGCGGAAAATACACAATGAAAGGAAAGCTTTACACTGAAAGGTGGGAGAAATTCAAAAAGTTCCTGAAGGATTATTCATTGATAAAAGAGCATCCTCCTGAATCTATTGCAATTTGGAACAAGTATTTGGTTTATGCAACTGCATTAGGTGTAGCAGATCAGGTTTATAAGGCTATGAAGATGCATGTTTATGCAGGATTGGACAATCCTAATTATACTACCAATGACTTATTCATGTTCTATTATCTTGGTGGATATAATCATATAAACAATTCATTTAGTACAGCATCATCCACTATCTCATCTGCTAACAATGACTCCATTGGAGGAATTGGAGGCGGTTCCGGTGGTGGAGGTGGTGGTGCTTTCTAAAGCTTCCCACCACTATTAATTAATTTTTTCATTTTTATTTTTTTACTACTTTTTACATTTTTTTACTATTTTTATATTATTTTAAAATTGATTTAATTTAATAAATTTTAATTTAAATATTAAATTGTGATTATTTTTTAAATTACTCATCAATTATAATATTATTTTTATATTAAAATAATTTTATGCTTTTAAATCAATTTTAAAGACTAAAAAACTGTTAGATTTATAAACAATGACTTCATAACTATTTTTGAAGAGAAATATTTTCTAAAAATTCTTTTAAAAGTTTAATTTTAGATTTTTAAAGATTTTACTTTGGGAATTCTTGGAATTTATTTTTCTTCAAATTTTATGAGGTGTTATGTACATTGAAATTTAAAATTATATATCTAATTTGTATGATTCTCTGTGTATTTTTAACATTTTCAACTGTTAGTGCAACTGATTTGGATGAGTCTAGTTTCAATTCAGTTGTATTTAATTCACAGTCTGAGTCTTCTTTTACAAATTTAAATGAAGAAATAAGTGATAATATTGTAAAAAGTGATGAGGATAAGGATTGTGTAGAATCTATGAATGAATTATCTAACTTAAATGATGATTTAAAGTTTAGTTTAAGTTCTATTAATTCAGATGAGAATTCTCTAAAATCTATTCTTAGCCCAAGTGAAAATACATTCAGTAGTATTCAAAATTCCATAAACAATGCAGAATCTGGGGATACTATTGATTTGAATGGAAAAACTTATACAGGTAATGGATCAACTATTCTAGTTAATAAATCTGTTATTATAAGTGGTGGTTCAGGAACTCTTAGAGCAACTCTTGATGCAAATAACTTATCTGGAATTTTTAAGATCACTGCCCCTAATGTAAAATTAATAAATTGTAATTTTATTAATTCAAATGATAAGGCAGTTTACTATTTAGATGGCAACGGTACAATCAGCAATTGCAATTTTAATTATAACTATGCAAGTAAATTTTGTGCCCATGTTTATGTAACTCCAAATTGTACAGATTTCTTGTTGGAAAATTCTAATTTTTACAATGGTTTTTCTTATAAGTATTCCAATGTAGCTATAACCGCAAATAATGCTACAGTTAGAAATTGTACATTTATAAATAATACAGTTAAAAATAATGTGAGTTTGCAAGCTTGTGGCGGAGCACTTCAAGTAGGTTATTCTGAAATAGCCATTAATGAGGGAAGTGTGGAAAATTGTCTGTTTATCAATAATTCCGCTATTTCCGATAATGAAACTACTCATGCAGGAGCATTTTGCTTTCGTCCAGGAATAAAGGTTTCAAATTCTACTTTTATTAATAATTATTGTAATAGAATTGGAGGGGCCACCACATTACATTCAGATGGTGATTTATTTAATTGTATTTTCATTAATAACAGTGCTGGAATTTATGGAGGTGCAATAAGTACTGGTTTTGAAGTAAATGATATTACTGTAAATATTAATTCTTGTACTTTTGAAAATAACACTGCTCCTATGGGTGGTGCAATTCAAATAAAAGGTAACAACGTAAAAGTTTTTAATTCCCTCTTTAATGAGAATAATGCTAGCAGTACTGATGGCGGAGCATTATTTATAATGGGAAATGAAGCGATTATTATTAATTCTACATTCTATAAGAATTTTGCTGAAAATGTTGGAGCTGGAGTTTTGATAAACGGAACAGAAGTATCCATATTAAATTCAAGCTTTAATTATAATATTGCAGGTTTTGGTGCAGCTGTTTATGTAGTTGGTTCAAATGCAAATTTGTTTAGCTCTAATTTCACTAATCATAGTGTAATCAATGGTTCTGTTTATATTAATGGATCCAACACCTATATTTATGATAGTAATTTTATTGATAATCAAGGAGAGAATGGGGCTGCAATTTATATTTACGGTTCAGATTCTAATTTGATTTTTAATAATTTCTCTTTAAACAATGTTAGTAAGAAAGGAGGTGCTATCTATATTGAAGGTTCAAATGCAAATATAATTTCATCTGATTTTTCAAATAACTCTGCAATTCCTGATGAATCTGATATTAGTCGCGGTTTAGGTGGGGCGATATACATTAAAGGAGATAACAATACTGTTGATTCATCTGATTTTACATTTAATACTGCACGAAATGGTTCAGCCATTTATACTGATGGATCAAAAATGACTTTATCCAACACCAATTTTGATAAAAATCAAGCTTGGTCTTATCTTTTGGATTCTCTTGTAAATCCTGCTATCAGTTATTTTAATGAAAGCGATATTCTAATTAATTTTACTTTAATTGGTGGCAATAATATTGCAAATGCAATCTATAATACTGCATCTATTGATGAAATTTACTTTTATAATGTAAGTTATATATCCTCAAAAGGTCAAAAACTAACTGGCAATGATGAAATTCATCCTGTTGATGGTGCAGAAAACAGTAACAATGGCAGTTTATTATATCAAGATGATCGGGAAGATAATCAATGGGTTAATGTTATAGTTTATAGGGCCTCTTCAAGCAATGAAGAGACAAAAAGTACTTCTTCATTAAATATGCTTGATAATGAATCTTTTAATAATAATGAAAATATCTTAAATAAAACATTTACAACAGGCATTCTTGGGGATATTGATTTTAATCTTAGCGATTATGTTGAAAATCCATTGAAGACTGGAAAATATCATGTTTATGCGGAACATTTCGAAGATGATTATTACAAGGAAATAGATGAAACAAACGAGTTTGATATTATCCCAATTCTTGATGTAGCTATTGATATTGGATCTAGCAGAGTGAATTTAGATTTTAATAAAACAGTTAAATTCACTGTAAAAGTCAAGAATAATGGTCCAAACAATGCAACTGAAGTAAATGTTAATGCAATCATTCCAGAAGGTTTAATCTATTTGTCTTCTTCACCATCAATCGGCATATATAATCCGGATAATGGTACTTGGATTATTGGAAATTTGGATTGTGGTGAAAATCAGACTTTGGTTATCACTGTTCAAACCAATAAAACAGGGTTGATTGATTATCCTGTTAATGTATCATCTTATGAAGATGATTATAATATGACCAATAACTATGACAATAAAACAATCAGGGTTATTATGGCTGATTTAGCTATTACAGTTAATGCCTCTGAGGATGTAGTAAGATACGGAGATATTGTTAATTGGACAATAAATGTTAAAAATAATGGTCCAAACAATGCAAGCAATTTGCATGTTCTATTAAACTACGTTGATGGAGAGTTAATTTATCTGGATAGCTCCAATAGTAGTTTTAATCAGAGTGCAAATAAATGGGAGATCCCAAATCTATTGGTTGGAGATGAAATAACTTTAGAAATTTCAACTAAAGTAAGTTCTTCTGGCGAATCTTTAAAACTCAATACAACTGTAAGTTCAGATACATTTGATCCTATTGAATCTAATAATTTTGATTTTGATAGTGTAGATGTTATGCCTTTATGTGATTTGATAACTAAAGTGAGTGTATCAGAAAGTCCTGTGAATAAGGATGATGTTGTTGAGTGGATTGTTGTCGTTTCAAATGATGGCCCAAATGATGCTTCCAATGTTTCTGTTTCTTTGTCTGATTGGGAGTCTTTAGGTTTGATTGTTTTGAATTGTTCTGATCATTCCTTTGACTTGGATAGTTCTGAGTGGATTATTGGCAATTTAGATAATGGTGGTAGCGTTTCTTTAATCATTACAACAAAAGCTAATAAATCCAATGACAACATTACTGTTTTTGCAGATGTTGAAACAATCACTTACGAATTAAATAAAGAAAATAATCATGATAATGAAAGTTTGGAAATACTTCCGATTTGTGATATAGCAGTAAGCATTATGCCAGATAATGATATTGTTTATATTGATGGAACTGTAAATTGGATAATTAATGTTACCAATAATGGTCCTGATAAGGCAAGTCAAGTAAATGCATATAGTAATATTCCTGAAAATTTGGAATTTATTTTTTATGACTTGACAAAGGGTGAATTGGAAAATATTGCAGATGAAAATGGAAATATTGTTGATTTAATCTGGAAAATAGGTGATTTGGAAAATAATGAATCTGCATTATTAGCTATTTCTACAAAAGCATTGGAAGAGGGAACAGTTATAAATAATGTGACTGCAAATTCATCAACTCCAGATATCAATCAATCCAATAATCTTGATTCAGCAAGTATTGAAGTTATTCCATTGAATGGAAGCACAAATGATAATTCTGATAATCCAAATGAAACTGATGATTATGGGGATTATTATGATGAGTTTCCATGGGAGGATTATTTCCTTGAAGATAATAATGTAAATGATGATAATGTTGAAAGGAATTTGCATACAAAATCTAAAAGCAATCCTAAAGAAAATCCTAAAATGTCAATAGATATTTCAAAGAAAAAAACAGGAAATCCTTTTATTTTGTTTGTATTTTCTTTGTTTTCT
>JAFRCZ010000072.1 GCA_017404125.1 Methanobrevibacter sp. | reverse complement strand
ATTTATTTTATTCACAACAAAAGCTATTTTTAAATTTCATTAAATTACTTAACTATATATTCTATTAAAATCATAAATTATATTGTATAAATACTTGCATATTAATAAAAATATGTAATATTTAAAAAATAATGATAATTATTTAGATTAGTTTTTTCCTTGATTTGGAGAGGATGTAAATGGCAAAAAATGATGAAAGTATGTTTATAGGAGAAGCTCTCATTGGAGACGGAGACGAATTAGCACACGTTGACTTACTTATCGGTACTAAAGATGGTCCTGTAGGAAACGCTTTTGCTAATGGATTAAGCCAATTATCTGTTGGTCACACCCCATTGCTCAGTGTAATCAGACCTAACTTAATGACCAAACCAGCTACTATCATCATCCCTAAAGTAACTGTTGGTGACTTGGATGATGCAAGCAAAATCTTTGGACCAGCTCAAACTGCTGTAGGTAGAGCAGTGGCTGATGCTGTAGAAGAAGGAATCATTCCTAAAGAAAAGGCTGAAGAATGGGTAATCAATGCAAGCGTATTCATTAGCCCAGCTGCAGAAGACTACAGAAAAATTTACCAATACAACTATGCTGCAACCAAATTAGCTATTAAAAGAGCATTAAAAGGATACCCAGATATGGACAAAGTATTATACGAAAAAGATCGTGGAACCCACGCAATCATGGGATTCAAAGCAATCAAGCTCTACGAACCACCTTACTTGCAAGTTGCTCTTGACCTTGACAATGAAGAAGCAATGGCAAGAATCATCAAGCAACTCCCTAACAGAGAAAGAATCCTCCTTGAAGCAGGTACCCCTCTCTTTAAAAAATTCGGAGTTGGAATTGCCTGTAAAATCAGAGAATTGGCTCCAAGCGGATTCATTATTGCTGACTTAAAAACCTTGGATGTAGGAAGAGTGGAAGTCAAAATGGCAGCAGACCAAACTGCTGATGCAGTTGCTATTTCCGGTCTTGGTACCATTGAATCCATTGAAAAGGCAATCCACGAATGTCAAAAACAAGGCATCTACTCCATCCTTGATATGATGAATGTGGATGACTTCACTAAAAAACTCAAAAAACTCAATAAAGAGTACTTGCCTGACATTGTTCTCTTGCACAGAAATGTTGACTTAGAAAGTAAGCTTAGAGCAGAAGGCAAAAACCTTGATGACGTAAGCGCTTGGGGTAACATTAAGGAAATCAAGAAGATTACTGGTGCTAAAGTTGCTGTAGCTGGAGGAGTAACTCCAGAAAAAGCACCTGAAGCATTTGAAAAAGGTGCAGACATCATCATTGCAGGAAGATACATCATTGGTTCTGGTGACCCAAGAAGAGCTGCAGAAGACTTCTTAGCTCAAATGCCTGTAGATCCAAACCACATGCGAGTGGTTATTGATGATGATGAACAAATTTAACTCATCATCAATTGATTGATAAAAATTATAAAGAGTTAGCTAATTAGATTAATTCTAATTAGCTATTTTTTTTAAATTAATTCTGCTCATAAAACAAGGTGATAATATGGGATTTTGCAATTCCTGTGGCAGGCCAATGGGAAGAAATGATTATGGAACCAATGAGGATGGCAGCCCGAATATGGATTACTGTAAGGATTGTTTCCAAAATGGGGAATTTACAGAACCTGATATAACTGTAAATGAAATGATCATAAGACATGCCAAAAGAATGATGAAAAGAAACCCTGACTTGCGTGAAGAAGAGGCAACTGGATTGCTTTGTAACTTTTTGCCAAACTTGAAGAGATGGAATCCAAATCCTGACGATGAAATCGATGAGGATGAAGAGCCAGTCATGGGTTACAGAGGAAATGCTAGAGACATGTTCTAATTAAAAAAAAATTTTAGAATTTATAGAAGTTTTTGATTTTAAAGTTTTAACTTCTATAATTTACTATTTTTTACTTTAAAACTTTAAAAAAAGGCTATTAAAAACTATTTTTATAATACTTAAAATACTAAAAACTTTAAAAAAGTATTGAAACATTTTTTTTAGAGGATTTAAAAAAAAGAGCACTTTATGTAATTATAAGAATAATGCTTAAAAAAATCTATTGTATTCTTAAAATGAAGTTTTTGAATTTATCCAAGAGATTTTTATAGTGAATGACTTTAACCTTCTCATTGTATAAATCTTCTTGGGATCTTTCGTATTTTTTAAGCAATGCTATGTATTCCTTTTGCAATTCAACATAGTCATCAAAGGAATAGGAATTTGAGGATGATGTGAACTGTTCATTGCTTATGAATTCAGAATCAGTATTGGAATCGCCATTTTGAGAGTTTAATTTTTCATTCAATAGATTCAAATCGTCATTTAAATCAGCAATGATAAAGTTTTTATCCTCTAATTGTTTTCTTAAACTGGAAATAGTGTTTTTATTTTCTTCAAGCTGTTCTTTCAATCCAGAGCAATCTTCTCTTAAAATAAGCAATTTCTTATTGGATTCCTCCAATTCCTCTTCTCTTTTATCTAATTTGTCAGAAAGTGCTTTCAGTTTGGAAGAGACAACTTGTAAATCTTCATCAGCAATAGTGAATTTTTTAGTTAATTCCTTTTGATCTTGCACTAACATAGTGTTATGCAATTCTAAAGCAGATATCATTTCATCAAGTTCATTAAGTTCTTCCGCTTGAGCTGATGATAAAATAAAGACTTCTTCCTTATCTTCGAAGATATTGTCAGATTTGGATACAGTGACCTGAACCTGTTCTGTCTTATAGGTCTTTTTAGTACCATCTTTTAATGTCCTGTTATAAGACCTATAATATTTTTTAACAATACCTTTTACGAAATCCATAAAAACACCATTTAGAATATAACCATTAATAAAATAATCACAAAAAAATTTAAAATTATATTTTATGACAAAAAATTGTCAATAATACAACATTATAATATTAATATAACTTTTATATTATATAAGTTTTATAAATTTTTTAAAAAAATATTAAAAAATTTTAAAAATATGAAAAATAATAAAATATTAAGAATGAGAAATAATAATTAATACAAAAATTTAAAAACTTTTTAAAAATTTGGTGGGAATATGAAAATAATTGGAATTTGTGGAAGTCCACGAGAAGGTGCAACTGAATTTTTATTGAAAAGGGCTTTAAGTGATTTGGAAAAAGAGGAATCATTTGAAACTCAATTTATAACTGTCAAGGATAAGAATATCTCTCCATGCATACACTGCAATGATTGTGTAGAAAGCAAAGGGAAATGTTCAATATCAGATGATATGGATAAAATATATGAAGCACTTAGGCAAGCAGATGGAATCATAATGGCTAGCCCTATTCATTTTGGAAGCATTTCCGCTCAATTGAAAGCTGTTATTGACAGATGCCAAGCAATGATTATGGAAGACTTGGACATTTTCAAGAACAAGGTTGGAATTTCAATCGTTGTAGGTGGAGATAGATCTGGCGGCCAAGAATTGGCTATTCAGCAAATCAACACATTTTATCTATTGAATAAAATCATACCACTAAGCGGAGGATCATTCGGTGCCAATTTAGGCGCATGCTTATGGTCACAGGATGGAGGCGCAGAAGGAGTCATGGAAGATGAGTACGGCCTTAAGACATTGGATATGACCATAAACAATTTCAAGGAGTTTTTATTGGAATTTAAATCTTAAATTATTTTATTTTAAATAATGTTTTATTTTAAATTAAATCATATTATCTAAACATATATAAGTAAAAATTTATATAATAATACCTATTTATATTAAATAAGACAATTATTAAGTTAATAAACTTAAAATCAAATAATGTAAAATTTACTTTTTTTAACTAAGGTGTTGAAATGGGAGAAGCGACTGGAAGTTCTAAAGTAGCTAAAGGAAGTGCTATAATATTCATAGGAAATATCATCTTCCGTGTAGGAGGATACTTGTACCGTTTCCTTATGGCATCACTTTTAGGACCGGCAGCATATGGTATACTTGGACTCACAACTCCTTTCCAAGGAATTTTCCAGGTATTGTCTGCAGTAGGGCTTCCACCAGCAATAGCTAAATATGTATCTGAATACAATGCCCTTGATGAAGAGGAGTTGGCTCGCCAAACCATTTTTACAGCTCTGAAGATCATGGTCTTTTTAGGATTTTTCTTTGGACTTGTTATGGTGTTTGTAGCTGCACCTATCATTACAGTATATTACCAAAAGCCAGAAGCATTGCTTCCACTTCAGGCTGTCGGTTTAATCACTCCTTTCAGTGTAATCGTTGGAGCATTCAGAGGTGCTTTCCAAGGTGTATACAAAATGGAATACATCCTTTACACCCGTGCAATAGAACAGATCTTCATGATTCTATTTGCAACTGCACTTGTAATTTTAGGATTATCCACCTTTGGTGCAGTATTAGGTTCCGTACTCGGTTTTGCAGCATCAGCAGT
>JAFRCZ010000071.1 GCA_017404125.1 Methanobrevibacter sp. | reverse complement strand
ATTGCTGTTGTGAAAGTTAAATTGAATAAAAGGAAAAGCTATAAATTCACTGCCAAATTTGCAGGAGACAATACCTTTAAAGCAATTAGCGTAAAGGGAAAAGCAGTTGTGAAATAAATTTTCTCAATTTCTTTTCCATTTTCTTTTTAGTTTTCTTTTTTATTTTAATAAGAAATTCATTATCAAATTCTTCTTTTTTTCATTTTTTCTCTTAAATTCCTTATCGATATGTTTATATAATCACATTTAAAAATATATTATTAATTAAACTAAAATGTGATATGCTATGATGGATTTGATTTTTGAATATCTAATTGTTTTTATTTTATTATTCGTTACCAATATTGCCTTTTTAGTTAAAAAGTACGATTTTAATAAAAATAAATTTATTCCATTTGTCTTGATTTATGGTGCGATAGTATTTATTTTATCATTCATATCATCCTCTTTAAACTTAGGGGAATATGTGATTCCATTCATGCCATATGTTTTAGGATTCGTTAGCTTATTGGTTCTAATACTTGCAATACGCTTTGTTAGCTTTGGCAGGAATCATGGTATTGAAAATGATAGGATTGTATTCTACGGCACTGTTTTATCTTCATTCATATCAATTGGAGCATTGTCATTATGCTTAAAATCAGATAATTTAGTTTTAAATTCATTGGAATTAGCTATTTTATCCATTATAGTTCTGCTTTTGGTTTATAAAATTTCTAAAATATTCAACAAGGCTAAAAGGCCATATTATGCTGTAATCGGGGAATATATGTTTTTGGAATTTATATTCTTGCTGATTTTGGCTTTGACTTTTAGTTCTGTTAGAGAATTAGATTACTCAATCTTCAAGTCTTTTCTAATCCTAACCCCTACTTACCAAGTGATGTATGCAATAATCGTTATTCTCATTATCCTTGTTTTAGGTGTTTTATATAGCGATTGGGTCTTAAAAAGACTTAAAAGAAAATAATGTATTATTATTTCAAATTATAAATTTTTAAAATTAAAAGAAAATAATGTATTATTATTTCAAATTATAAATTTTTAAAATTAAAAGAAAATAATATTCTTATTATTTTTAAATTAATAATTTTCAAATTAATTATTTTCAAATTAATAATTTTCAAATTCATAAAGAAAATATTTTCATATTTATTTAATTATTTAATAAATTGGTGGAGAGAATGATACTTCAAGGTACAGGAATTTTAACTTCATTTATACATATAATCTCAGAAAGTTTGCTTGCACCTGTTGTAATTATTTTAGTTATTTTCCTCGTATATGCGATTTTAAGCTTAGGAGGATTTTTAAATGAATGGTTTACCAAGAAGCCATTGAAATCCGATGCTTTGGAATCATTGTTGCAGAATGTATCAAAATCAAGCAGTCCTGATGAATTGAAGGCTGTTATTGATTCAAGTGCATTGTATAAGGAACAAAAGGACATCCTTGTAAAAATAACAAATAATTATAATTTAGGTCCTGATGCAAGAAAGGCATTTGCAAGCAAATTGATTGAAGAGGAAGAGAGCAATTTGCTTAAGCTTACTTCAAAAACAGATATTTTAGTAAGATTAGGCCCTATTTTCGGTTTGCTTGGTACTTTAATACCATTAGGGCCAGGACTTTCTGCTTTGGGTACTGGTGACATCACTACCTTGGCACAATCCTTGACAATTGCTTTTGACACTACAGTTACAGGTTTAACCATTGGTGCTATAGGATATGTCATTTCCAAATACAGGAAGCAATGGTATGAAAGTGACTTGACCACTACTGAAGCTGTTGCAGAGGCGATTTTAGAGAAATTAAATGGATTCTAGTTAGGTTATTGGCAGTGAAAATTGGCAGTGAAACTGGTGATAATATGTTAAGAAAAAGAAAACGCTTTAGCGATGATGGTGATGAGGATCCTATGACTGGTATTTCAAACCTTTCAGATGCTATGTTGGTATTGGCATTAGGATTTTTAATATTTGCCATTATGGCTCTTCAAGTCAATCCAGATATGATGGCTAAGACACATGAATCACAGGCAAAGCAAGCCACTTCTCAAGTGAGCACAGGTGAAGACTTTACCAGCAATGCAAGTGCAGGGTCTTCCCTTGAGCAATCAGGTTATGCGGAAGTCGGAAAGGTCTATAGAGATCCTGATACAGGTAAACTGGTAATGGTTCAGGAGTGACGATTGATTTAATATAATTATATTTAATTAATTATTTTTTATTCTAAATTTATTTTTTTAATTGAAATTTTAATTTTTCTTTTAATTCATTTTTTAATTTGCCTCCTTTAAATGATATTTTTGATGGCATAAAAGTGTTTGGAGTTGTATATATGGCAAATGTCAATACAAGTGTGGAATATAGGATTACCATAGGTGAGGATTCTTTTCTATTGGATGAGAAAAAGTATTTGCTTTTGGATTATATCAACGATTTAGGTTCAATAAGAGCAGCTGCAAATGAGCTCAGCTTTTCCTACCGTACCGCTTTAAATTACATTAAAAAGATGGAGTCTACCTTGAATGTTAATGTAATTGAAACTCAAAAGGGAGGCAGTGGCGGTGGTGGAAGTGCTGAACTTACTGAAGAAGGGTTAAAGATATTGCGCGAATGCAAGAAGATTAATGCAATCATGGAGCTTCATCGTGAAGTCAATGAATTGGAAGCGGAGCTTGTAGATATTGATTATTCTAAAGGAGTTATGAAAATACGCATGAAAACTCTTGATATAACCATTCCTTTAAACAATAAATACAAAATAGGAGACCGTTTGTTGGCTTTAATCAGTTATGATAACATATTCATTATGAACAGTCCTCAAAAATCCAGCATTCGAAATAATTTTAAAGGGAAAATTGTCGAGCTCATTCTTATTGATGATATGATCCGTGCTAAGGTTGATGTGGATGGGGTCATTTTCTATAGTGATATAACTTTATCTGCATCCAAAGAGTTGGATCTTATTTTAGGCCAAGATGTATATATAGGATTTAAGGCTCTTGCGATTGCTACTTTAAAATTAAATTAATTCTTTTTTATTCTTTTTCTTTTCATCATTATTCGTTAATTCTTATTTTTTGTTTGCTTGTTTTTTCATATTTCTTAAATATCCCTTTAATTTATCATGATTTATCATGATTTTGGGGATAGGATTTTTTTCGATAAAACAAATTTTTTTCAAAATCCCTTCTATCGTTTTATAAATAGTTTTCATGTTGGTCTATTTTCTTTTATTTTTGCAATTAAAGGGTTTTAACAGCGTTATCTGTTTTTATTCTTTAATATTTTTCTAATTTTTTTGTTCGTTGTGTCAACGAGTATATTCTTAATTTTTTTATAATATTTAGTAAATTGTAAAAATTTATTGATATGAAACTTAATTTAGTTATTAAAAAAACTATTTTTATGATGTTTTATACTTTTTAAATAATTTTACAAGGAGATTTTAATTTGTCATTATTTATCAATAAGAATATATTTTTATATCGAAGTAAATTATTCATTTTTATATAACTAAATTTATATAGATTTTTATTTTTATTAATATTATTTATATGCAAATCTTAATAAATTTGAACATTTTTTAATTTTTCTCTATTTTTCATCGTTATGAATCTAATTTCTCTTTGAAAAAATGCCATTCTGTTTTATATAAATCTTTCCTTTTCATTTTAATAGCAAAGTCTTTTTATATGTATGATAAATAATTATAATTAATGCTCTCTTTATGTAAGGTTTAATATGAACCTCGAGAGTATTGATTATTATATGGGATAATTTAAAAAAGAGGTTGAGATATATGAGTTTTAAAAGTCCTGCAGATACTGCAAAAGCAGTTGCAGCTGCAGCTACCGCAAAAGGTGAAATGCCTATTATTAAACTTGCTATTTTAGGTTTCTTAGCAGGTGCTTACATTGCATTCGGTGGTTTACTTGCAGAAGTAGCAAACACTGGTGCAGTAGCTGGTGGTGTACCAATAGGTATTTCTAAATTGATCTTCGGGGGCGTGTTCCCTGTAGGTTTAATTATGGTTGTCATTTGTGGATCTGAATTATTCACTGGTGACGTAATGTTTATGACTATGGGTCTTTTAGATGGTAAAACTGATATTATGGGATTACTCAAAAATTGGGTTGGATCTTGGGTATTCAACTTAATCGGTGGTCTCTTTGTTGCTTACGTACTTGCTTACGCAACTGGTATTATGGTACCTGAAGCATTCGCTGGCGGTGCAATTACCATTGCTAACACCAAAGCTTTAGGTGGAGCTACCTTCATGGCAGCTGGAAAATCAACTGCTTCTTTAACTTGGGTACAATGTTTCCTTAGAGGTATTGGTTGTAACTGGTTAGTATGTTTAGCAGTATACTTAGCTAATGCAGCAGAAGATGTTGTAGGTAAATTCTTCGGTATTTGGTTCCCAATCATGGCGTTTGTATGTATTGGATTTGAGCACAGTGTCGCAAACATGTTCTTCATCCCATTAGGTATCTTCTTAGGTGCTGAAGTAACCTGGGCACAATTCTTCATCAACAACTTAATACCTGTAACCTTAGGTAACATCGTTGGTGCTGCAGTATT
>JAFRCZ010000070.1 GCA_017404125.1 Methanobrevibacter sp. | reverse complement strand
ATCTAAAGAAGTAAACGCACCAGTCATAAATGAAATGAAAGTTTCCATTGAATGCAAAGTCATGAATATTGCAGAAGTAGGTAGCCATACACAAATCACTGGAGAAATAGTAAACATTCAAGCAGATGAAGATGTCATAGGTGAAAAAGGAAAAGTTGATTTGAAATTGCTTAATCCAATAGTTTATGATGATGTTTTATATGACTACTTTGAAGTTGGAGATAAAATAGCTGATGCATTCAATGTAGGTGTTAAGTTTAGAAAATAGAAAGAAAAAAAGAAATTAAAAAAAAGAAATTATGAAAAAAAGAAAATTAAAAAACTAAAAATATCCTTTAAATAAAAAATTGAGATGGAGAAAGAAAATAAATTAAAAGATTAAAGAACTATTTTTTAGCCCATTGAAGAGCAATAGGAACATATTACTTAAATCTATCATCATTCAACAAGTCAGTATATTCCAAAAGATACTTGCTTGTTATCTTATTGATTTTAGACAATTTTATTTGACTGTTGATATACCCTTCTTCTTTTATCAGTCTTATGAGGCCTTTTCCATATGTCAAGGAAGGATCTGCAATTCTT
Organism: Methanobrevibacter sp.; assembly: GCA_017404125.1. GTDB lineage: Archaea > Methanobacteriota > Methanobacteria > Methanobacteriales > Methanobacteriaceae > Methanobrevibacter. The sequence goes on along the minus strand of JAFRCZ010000070.1, from coordinate 1,770 downwards.
TGCCTCATTGAATCTATAAGGGATCTGCTGCCAATGCCTAAGGTTCTGCACATATCATCAATTCCATCAAGAATGCTTAAACCCCATTCTTCCAAACTGATTTTTTCACCGTCTTTAATCAATTTCATGTTAAAGTCATAAGCTGCTTCAGCAGTTATTTCCTCATTGTAAATAGCTTCTTCTTGCCAATTGTCATAATCTGACTCTTCAGCAATCAAGCAGTAAATTAGGAATAAATGAAGAAACTCCATATCTCTTTTGATTAACCCGCATTTATAGAATGGGTTGATGTCTAAAGTTCTTATTTCCACATACTTGATTCCATCCTCTTTTAAAGATAAAAGCACGTCTCTTGGGTCTTTAGGCTTTAATCTGATTTGGGTATACAATTCCTTTGCTTGAGATAAGTGGCCTCCATCAATGAAAGACTGGACATCATTTGCAAATTCCTCTACTGAATGGTAATTAGGATATAGATGCACTAAATTTTTATATCCGCAGGAAGCATTCCTGAATGAAGGACCTCTTTCGCTATAAACACTTCCACGATTATCACTATGCTCCATCAATTTGGTACATTCTGGAGTGAAGGTATCATGAGCTGCAACAGAACATCCTGTAAGATAGATTATAAGCCAAACATAGCGAATGTAATTTCTTGAAATCTTTAAATAAAGCCTATTCTTAAATTCCTTATAGGAAATCCTTGAATCCTCATGACTTTCAATTTCACTAAAATCTAAATTATCATACAATTTTTCTATCAGCTCTTCCTTAAATGAAAAGTTAAAATGAATTCCGGAAATCAGTTGTTTCCTAAGCCCATATTTTTTAGCCAATCCTTTTCTATACTCCATTGACTCTTCTGCCAATTCTCTGCCTTTATATTTCGCAATTGGGATTTTGCTTGAATCTGGAAGTATGCAAGGCAATGACTGGAACCATAAGAACTCATCATCATCTAAAGAGCTGTTGACTAAATCAGACATGAATGAGAAAAATGAAAAGGCTTCATCGATAGTGTCGAATGTTGGAGTGATGATCTCTATTTGGCTTTCAGAGAAATCAGTTGTAATGTAAGGATTAGATAACTTGTTTCCAAATATTTCAGGGTGTGGAGTGAGTGAAAGCTCTCCATTTTCACGAACTCTTAATCCTTCCCACTCTATACCAAAAGAGCCTTGTTTTAAATCCTCTGAACTTGCATTCTTATGCAATTGAGATAAATTGAATATCCTATCCATTTTATCACACCTTTAATCCTATAAATCACCATAATCCTTAATGATTTTTTCCAAACTTATTCCATCTTTCAATGAATTCAATATCCTTTTTCCAGGATTTGTTCTTTCATCCACATTTCTGTATAATGGTTCTAAAAATATTTCTTCTCCAAGATCTCTTTCTTTCAAACCTTCTTTTGCCAAATCCAAAACATCTCTTGCAAGATTATACAATTCATCTTGATCAATTGAACTTGGAATTTCTGTTTTTATAAATAACTTACGCAGCTCTGTACTGTTATAACAATCGTTAAAGACTGGAGCGTTAAAAAATAACTTTTCCAGTTCCTTTGTTTTATGTTTCAATCCTACATGAAAAGCTGCAACAGACATAGAGTCCTTGATAGGTTGAGTGCAGACACTTCTATACTCAAGGGTTCCTCTAAAAGTCAAATTAATAAATTTAAATGCCCTTAAATATTCAATGTCATCTAAAGAAGGCTTAAACTCAATGTTTCTGTAAGAGCCTTTGCAAGAGAACTCTCCT
>JAFRCZ010000069.1 GCA_017404125.1 Methanobrevibacter sp. | reverse complement strand
TTTTTGATTTGAACAATCAAATCAACAGCTTCCTCATCGCTGTATGGCCTATATTTGCCTTCTTTCCATAATTGATGAAGTTCACTGCCATCAGTTACAAGGCAAGGATAGATCTTAAGCATATCCGGTTTGAACTTTTCATTGGTAAAGATGGTTTTAAACATTTCCAAGTCTTTTTCTGGGCATTGCTCTATTCTAGGCTCTTCTCTTGCAAGTGGGAAAAGTCCAGGCATCATATGCATAGCTACCTTTACTCCAGAATCCCTTAAGATTCTGTTTGCTTCAATTACATCTTCAACGGTATGCCCTCTTTTGATTTTTTCATAAATATGATTGTGAATGGTTTGAACACCTAATTCAACCCTTGTAACACCCATTTTTAACATTCTATCAACCTGAGGCTCTTTACAATAATCTGGTCTTGTTTCAAAGGTCATCCCAATGCATCTGACTTTAGAGCTTTCATTGATTTTTTGAATGTCATCTATAAGCACATAGTCATTTGGAGGATATGTCTTAAGGGCATTGTTGCTGTATGGAGGATATTTCAAAAGGTCTTCCTTTTTGAATGATTCGATATCATCGATTTCAGTAATGTTTTCAAGGATAACTCCAAAGTCGCTCATTGCTTTCAGGCATTGTGAAACGAACCATTCCTGATAGCAAATGTCCTTTGATGGGAAAGTTCCCCCCATAATAATTAGTTCTACCTTGTCAATAGGGTGGCCTACCTTATGCAATTGTTTTAATCGGTTATAGCACTGAACATAAGGATGGAACTTAAACATTCTGCCTCTTAAAGCTGCAGGCTCTTCTCCAGTATAGCTTGGAGGTGCTATATCGCTTTCAGGACAGTAATAGCATCTTCCATGAGGACATTTGTGGGGATGGCACATCACTGCAACAATTGCCACTCCAGAGATTGTTCTGGTTGGTTTCTTTTTCAATAGATTTGAAACGATTTTCTTCTCCTCAAGGCTGGCATGCTCTAGAATTACAGAATTGCTCATAAATTTCTTTAGATTTCTATCTCTACAGAGCTGTCTTTTCTCTACTTCAAGCTCACGGCGAGTAGTTATTTTTCCATTTATGATATCTTCTATGATAATTCGACATGCTTCTTCCATCAGGTTCACCATTGATCAATTAATTTTATAATTTTTGTTAAATATTCTTACTCTATATAAAATCTTTATAATCTTATTAATTCTTTAATTATTATAATATTTGTTTTTAAAATATTAATTTATTTTCATAGATTTATAAAACTTTTTGTTTTATGAAAAATTTTTAGTTAAATTTATATAATTTTCTATTCATATTCTTAAATAATTGAGATTATGTTGTTAAATAATTTTTATTTTTAATTTAACATCATCTCATATTAATTAATAATTGAGGTAATAGAATGAAAATCAAACAATTATTAGGTATGATGGCTTTAGATGCTAATGCAAATGAAGTAGGTAAAATTGATGATGCTGAATTTGATCCAGTAGAAGGAAACATTACTGCTATAACCATTATCCTTAAGAAAAACTTTATTTCTTCTGATAAAATCGAAGTTGACTTTGAAGATGTAAAAAGCATCGGAGATTACGTTTTATTAGATAAGGAAATCAACAAAGAAGCTGCAATTGAAGAAGCTAAGAAAGCTAAAGAAGAAGTAGAAGAAGTTGAAGCTGAAATTGTTGATGAGGCTGAAGAGGCAGAAGAAGAAATTGAAGAAGAAGTTGAAGAAGCAACTGAAGTTGACGTAGAATAAGTTTATTCTACAAAAGTATTCTTCTTTGAAAGTTTAAAACTTATTGGTGATAACATGAGTTTTTGTGATATTCGAGGAGAAACTATTGATGTAGGTGCTTTTATAAGATATACTGGTACTGGTACCATAAGCAAAGTTGTTGACTTAAAGGAAGAAGACAACATGCAATGGGTTAAATTGGATGAGCCTGCTTTATGGTATGCAGCGGATTCTTTAGAAGTAGTTAATGAAAAAGACATCATTGATATCGAAAGTGTTGATAAAGACACATTAAAACAAGTTAAAGACATTAAGGAAGGATATGAAGAACTTAATGCTAACTTAAATGATATTCAAGGATGTGAAGGTGGAGGATAATTATCCTCTATTTTTTCTTTTTTTCTTTTTTTAGTATTTTAAAAATAGTTTTTATTTATTTATCCTTTTTTTAATCTTTTTTAGTATTTTAAAAATAGTTTTTATTTATTTATCCTTTTTTTAATCTTTTTTAGTATTTTAAAAATAGTTTTTTAATTTTTTA
>JAFRCZ010000068.1 GCA_017404125.1 Methanobrevibacter sp. | reverse complement strand
ATTCATTTTGAAATAGACCATTATTTCAACTGTAAAATTCATTTTAGATTATTTTAATTTATTATTTACACTTGAAATTTTTGAAATTTTTCCATTGTTTGATAATTTTAGAATGTTCCTTAATTTTGAAATAATAAAAAACTTTAAATATATAATTTGATAAACAATAGTAATACAGTTGAAATTTTACTATTGAAAATGAAAATTTCTATTTTTTTAATAATATTTTAATTCATTTCTAAAATCTTCAAATTTTACATGATAAAAACACGATTATTGAAGTTTTTGAGACATTCACGATTAATTTTTATTAAAAAGGGTTCAATTGAAATTTAGCATAATAAATTATTTTTTATTATCTGGATTTTAAAACACAGCTATTTATTTATGAGATGATTATATGAGTGACAATATTTTCGAGGGGCTTGATGAATATCTTCCTATGGACGATAAGATTTTCAAGGATAAAAAACCTTTGGATCATCGTTATTTACCTGATAATTTACCACATAGGAAGGAACAGATTACAGCTATTGCCCGATATTGGGTAGAGGCGTTGAAAGGTACAACTCCTTCAAACATTACCATCTATGGTAAGACAGGTACTGGAAAGACTGCAGCTGCCAAGTTTGCAAAGGAACAGTTGATTGAGGCAGCTAGAGACAAACCTGTTTCCATTAAGGTTGAATATGTAAGATGCACTGATTTCAATACAGAGTATCAGGTGCTTACCTATTTATGTCAAAGATTGGGAAGAGACGTGCCAAGCCGTGGCTGGACAAAAGGTGAAATTGTTAATGCATTCAGAGACATTTTAAAAAGGAATGTGTTTGGAAGAAACTTGATATTAATCGTTATTTTAGACGAAATTGATATTCTCCTTGAAAAGGATGGGGATGGTCTTTTATACACTCTTACAAGAACTGATAATATTGCTATTTTGTCAATCAGTAATTATCTTAACTTCAAGCAATTCATTAAGCCAAGAGTTGCAAGCAGCTTGATGGACAAGGAGATAGTGTTCCCTCCTTATGATGCTGAGCAATTGGCGGATATCTTGGATGAAAGATCTAAGCTTGCATTCTTTGAAGATACCCTTGAAGGCAGCGTAATTCCTTTATGTTCTGCAATGGCAGCAAAAGAGGAAGGGGATGCAAGATATGCTCTTGACCTATTGGAAAGTGCAGGAGACATTGCTATTGACAATGGATCTGAAAAGGTCTTAGGCAAATATGTCCATGAAGCTAAAGATGTCATTGAGTACAATAAGGTCAAGGATGTAATCGTTACATTGCCTACTCAACAGCAAAGGGTTCTTGCAGCTATATTGAAGCTCACTCAAGATGGAGAGGAAATCACTTCAGGAAAACTCTTCGAGTCCTATAAGGAAATTTCAAAAGGAGATGCTGTAACCTATAGAAGAATCTTCGATTTCATCAATGAGCTGGAGATGTTAGGAATCATTTCCACCAATACTGTATCCAAGGGTAGGGCTAAAGGTAGGACCAATATCATTAACCTGCAGATTGATACAGACTTATTGGAAGAGAATTTGTATAGTGTTCTCTAAAAACCTAGCTTTTACTCGCCTTCGGCTCGTAAAACCTGGACCAAAACTTTTTCTACTGGTTGAGAGTGATTCACTCTTGACTATTTTTCTATTTTTTTATAATTTTTCAATTTGATTATATATTCTTTTTTTATTAGAATTCACGATTTCACTATGGTTTACTATATAAAACTATATTTGTTAAAATCACTCTAATTTTACTAATTCATTATAAAATTGATTTAATTTAGAAAATACACGATTAAAAATTAGATAAATTTAAATATAACTTTTTTTAAACTATTATTCAATAAATAAACAATTTTAATTAATTTTAAAAAAGGTGATATATTGTCAATTCATGAAGACATATTGAAAGATAATAAGGGGTGTGTTTTGGAAAATTTTAAATTGATAAATCGTGACGAGATAATTGATTTCATTAGCTCTCATAATGGCTTATTGGAATTGATAGAAAAGGCTTATCCTTTGGTAAAAAGCTATTTTCCAAAATATTCTTATTGTTTATTGTATTCTATAGATCCTGAAATTGTAAATCTTGAACATATCATGTTATTTATCAATGGTGATGAAGAAGTTTATGATGAGGATTGTTTGAAATTAAGAGATTTGGAAAGAGACATTGAAGAATTGAAAATTTCTAATTGTAGCGTGAAACCTTTGCTATTAGTGGATGTGTAAAAATGTCTTTTAACTGGGGAAAATTTTATGATGTTGGGCTTTGTTTGACTAATATTTCTGAAAAGGAAGAATATAAACGTTCTGCTGTAGGTCGTTTTTATTATGCTGCTTTTGGCTTAGTGAAAAATTATTATGAAGAAAACCATCACCAAAAAGTTCCTTCTAATGAAGGACATTCTTTTCTCATAAAAAATTTAAAAAATTCTAACTTTAAAGAAGAAGTAGATTTAGGTAAAAATCTAGAAAAATTAAGAGAATATAGAAATCAAGCAGATTATAGAAATAGATTTAATTTGATAAATGTTAAACGTGCAGAGAAGAAGTATAAAACAATCGCTGAAATATTAGAGGAATTGGATGAAAATCCTTTATATTTAAAATTTGATTAAATAAAAAAAATGAAATAATTACTCAAATCTATGAGTAATCAAGTTTCTTAAAATAGCCATTCTGACAGGTATTGCATTAGCTGCCTGATCGAAATACTTATTGTACTTGGTATCATCAACATCATATGCAATCTCATCTATCCTTGGAAGCGGATGCATTACAATCAGGTCTTTTCCTTCAAGCAATTCCTTATTGATCAAGTAAGCCCCTTTGATTTCCTCGTATTCCTCTTCATCAGGGAACCTTTCCTTTTGGATTCTTGTTACGTATAAAACGTCCACGTCATCGATTACATCCTTTAGATTGTTTGTTTCCTTGTACTTGATATTGTTCTTTTCAAGGTCATGCAATGTTTCCTTAGGCATTTTAAGCTGATCAGGTGAGACAAATGTCATCTCAACATCATACATTCCTAAAGCATATGAAAGGGAATGCACTGTTCGTCCATATTTCAAGTCTCCAAGAAGTGCAATGTTCAATCCGTCTATTTTTCCAAAGTGCTTCTTGATAGTGTATAGATCAAGCAATGTTTGGGTTGGGTGTTGGCCTGCACCGTCTCCTGCATTGATTATAGGTATATCCACAATATCTGAGAGGAATCTGGACACTCCCTCGAGGTCATGTCTAATCACGATTGCATCACAGTAGGATTCAAACATCTTAGCTGTGTCTGCAACGCTTTCACCTTTAGCAACTGAACTATTAGATGCATCTCCAAGTTCAATGCAGTCTCCTCCGAGCCTTTTCATGGAAGTTTCAAAGGACAATCTTGTTCTTGTTGAAGGTTCATAAAACAAGAGCCCTAATATTTTTCCTTCAAGCTCTCTGGATTTTGCCTTTGACTTGGCAACATCTTCAAGTTTTGCTGCTTCATCTAATATGAATTCTATTTCCTCTTTTGTGAAGTCTTTCAATGAGATAAGGTTTTCATGGCCAAATATGGTATTACACTCCTTAGATTTTACACTTGAAATACAAGTCTTCATTTGTAAAAAAATTTTTCATTATCCTATTGCTTTAGAATATGTATCCTAGCAATAAGAGAATGATAAATATAACGATACCTATGCCGAATATCTTTAGGCTGATTCTCATCATCCATTTTAAGATACCAAAGATTATCATTATGATAATTGCAATGATTATTAATTCTACAATCATTTTTTCACCATTATAATCAATAGCATATTAAAACTATGGTAAGAGCTCATCGCCTTTGAACCATCCGACTACTGCGACAATAATACTTATGATTATTCCTAAAATGAATAATTTCCAGCTAAGTTTTATCGCAAATTTTAAAATAGCAAAGATTAAGAACAATACAATTGCTATAAGACAAACTTTGTTAAGTTGCATTTCTTTCACCTCTTATTTTAAAAATATCCTTTTTTAAGGATATTCAATTATCTATTTTTATTTTTTGATTAATAAATATTTACTTGTTTATATTATTTTTTATTTCATTTGCAAACTCATCTAATATTTTTACTTGTTTATTCTATTGTTTATTTCATCTGCAAACTCATCTACACGTTCCCATCTGATTGAAGGAGGCTCTTTGCCCTCTTCTTCAAATTTCTTCAGGTTTGCTTTGATGAGCTTTTTAGTCACGAAATTTCCTTCATTTGGGTTCACTTCGCCGCCAAAGCAGGCTCTTATCATTGCATTCTCCACAATGTCTTCACCGAATGACTTTTTCATATATTCTTCACACTCATCTTCAAACATGCACATGATGTAAAGGCCGTAAAGTATTCCTCTGAATGTTGCCCTGTTTTTATTTACAAAGCTTTTGATTTCACTTTGGATGCGGCCGTAATGGATGGATCCAGCTATTATGACAAAATCATATCTTAAAAGGCATCCTGGCTTGACATTAGCTATTGGCAGGAGCTTGACTTCTCCCTTGATTTTCTCTGCCAATGCTTCTGCAACCTTTTTAGTTGTTCCTGTTTTGCTAGCGTATATGATAGCGGTTTTCATTTTATCAGCTTTTTATTTTTCTTCTATTAGGTAATTTTTTAAGGTTCCAATATCCTCTATTTCCACTTCTACAGTTGAATTTGCCTTCATTTCACCTACACCTGGAGGTGTTCCTGTAGCTATTATGTCTCCTGGATTCAATGTCATGGTCTGGCTTATGTAGGATAGGATTTCCTGTGGGGAGAATATCATTTGGTTTGTATTTGAGTTTTGCCTTATCTCACCATTTACCTTTGTAGTGATTATCTGGTTCAATGGGTCAAGGTCAGTTTCAATATATGGTCCCATTGGAGCGAATCCGTCACAGCTTTTTCCTCTTGTCCATTGGCCATCTCCGAGGGTGAAATCTCTTGCAGTCACATCATTTATTATTGTGTATCCGAAGATATAATCATCTGCATCTTCAACACTCACTTGCTTGGTTTCCTTTCCAATGACCACTGCAAGCTCTCCTTCATAGTCAACTTGAGAAGATACTTTTGGATATATGATGTTATTATCAGTATAATTGATTGTAGTGGATGGCTT
>JAFRCZ010000067.1 GCA_017404125.1 Methanobrevibacter sp. | reverse complement strand
TTCTTATAGGGTCCAGTCTTCTTCTAAGCACCCTTTCCTGTGTTGCAATTCCTTTAGGACAAGTGCCTTCACTGCAAGTTTGACAAACCTTGCATCCAATTGAAATCAATGCAGATGTAGCAATGTATACAGCATCTGCACCTAGAGCAATTGCCTTTGCCACATCAGATCCTGACCTGATTCCCCCTGCAGCCACTAGACTCACTTCACTTCTTAAATTAATGTCTTTAAGAGCGTCATCAGCTTTAACTATTGCCTCTATTGTAGGAATACCTGCATGTTCTGTAACCGCTTCAGGTCCAGCACCGGTTCCTCCTTGCATACCGTCCACTACAATTATGTCTGCGCCTGCTTTTGCTGCAATCTTTACGTCTTGCTCCACTCTACCAGATGCAAATTTAACGATGATTGGCACTTTCCAATCTGTAATTTCCCTTAATTGGTTGATTTTCATGCCTAAATCCTCAGGCCCGACAATATCCATGTGTCTTGCTGGACTTAATGCAGAGGTTCCTTCTGGAATATTTCTGACTCTAGCAACTTCTGCAGTTACCTTGTGGGAAAGCAAGTGCCCTCCCATACCTGATTTTGCTCCTTGACCTATTTTTATTTCAACAGCTTCTGCATTGTTTAAATAGCTGGCTGAAACTCCAAAACGGCCTGATGCATATTGTGCAATCAATTTGTCAGCATAATGCCTTTCTTCAGGAAGCATTCCCCCTTCACCGGTATTTGTTATTGTACCTACTTTGCTGCTTCCAATAGCCAATGCTATTTTTGCTTCTTTGCTTATTGCACCAAAGGACATTGCCCCAATCATAATAGGAGTATCTATTTCAATTGGGTTTTCTGCAAATCTATCTCCAAGGACTACTGATGTTTTACAAGGTTCCCTGTATGAGTCTATTGGAGGTCTTGATACTTGTGCTGGCAGTAAGCTTAAATCGTCAAAGCTTGGGATTTTTCTAGTCATACCGCAACCACGCACTTTATATGATCCAGTCTGGCTTTTACGTTTAATCTCAAGCATTGTTGAATTTGACCATATTCCTCTTCCTTCATCAGCAAGAGGCCTTACATATATCGCATGTGTTGGACACATTTCCTCACATATTTTGCATCCTACACAATTTTCCTGATGTATTGGCTGTGGCTCATCATTAATTACCTCATATACATCATGAGGGCAATTTGAATAGCAGCTGTAACAGTTTTTACATGATGATTTGTGAGGATTGTCACATAAATACCAACAGCAGCCAGGCCTATCATTGCTCTGTTTACATATTTCTGACTTTCTTTCTACTGTGAATGGCATTTATTTACCCTCCTCTTTAATGTCTCTTAATGGTTTGAATACTGGACAAACAGAATATTTTGTTCCTCCAGATTTAACAACTTCATCAATGTCATTTGTTATCTTTGCATAAGGTTTCCAAGCCAATAAATCTTCCTTATCGACGATAAGAGCTTCTGTAATAATATCATTGCTTAATAAATAGTCTAATAATGTTGTTACGATGGATCCGTCTTGACCTTGGGTATGTCTTAATGATTTAACTGACAATACTTTTATAAAATCACCAAGTGCTTTTGAGTTGTCATTTCTTAAAGCTTCTGGAATGAAGGTTCTTGGACAGACTGCAAAGCAAGCATGACAGTCCTCTGGACAATTCCCTTTCATTCTTGGTTTTGTATCGTCGATTGTTATTAGATTGTCGCCGCATGCATATTCACATGCTCCACATAGCACACATGCTCCAACATCAATGACATTTGATTTCAAATCCATGAAATTAGATTCTGAGATTTCCTTATTTATCAAATCATCTGACTTTTCCCTTTGGTATAGGACAGGTCTGGCAAAGAATTCCCTTTTTTCTATATATTCAAGATTTTTGTTGATTTTAGTTTCTGCAATTCTATATAGCAATTCAAATTGTGATTCTTCAAGCTCTTTAGCTTCAATGAATTTTTCATCTATTGCTCCATTAACTATTTCCTCACCTTTTTCAGTTCTGATGATCAATGTTGACCATCCATCATCTGATCCTATTGAACCTATTGAAATATCAGATGTTTCTGATGTGAGTTCAACACATATATTACAGTTTTTCCTAATAATCCTTTTAGCAACGGATAATGGTATTTTCACTGTTTCCTTATTTTTTAAGAATAGGAATACAAAGCCTTTTTCTATTCTGAATTTTTCAATGTCATTCATTGTCAATCCATACTCTTTCAATAGATTTTCAAAGTATTTATATGAAAAATTCTCCATACAGAATAAGCCTAATTTAACATCAATAGGGCTATCTGTATAATGTTGCAGTTTGGATGCAGCCATGATTTCACATGGTGTTCCTACCATAGCTATTCTATGTTCACTCATATTTCCAGCCCCTATTGTATATTAACGATTTTTTTGAAATCTTTATAATCTTCATCACTTAGTTTGAAGCCATATTTTGTTAAAACTTCTTTTAAATCTTCTTGGTCTTCAGCTGTGATTTCATCAATCATAGCATTTTTTCCTAAGCTTTTTACACTTCCAAGAACATATATGGTTCCTCTCATGATTGATTCGCCAACATCATCGGTTACATCGCCAAGTATTATGAGTTTGCCTCCCATCATAAGGAGTCCAGTCATATACCCGCTGTTTCCGCCAATTATTACGGTTCCTCCTTTCATGATTTCTCCGGTTCTTGAACCTGTGTTGCCTTTCACCACAACTGTTCCGCCATAGAGTCCTTGTCCTGCACCGTCACCTGCTGTACCTTCGATGATCAGTTCCCCTTCTGTCATGTTGTCTCCAGCAAACCAACCAGCATTTCCGTTGATGTGTATATTTGGCCCATCAACCATTGTTCCTACGAAATAGCCTGCAGAACCGTTGATTTCTATGTTTACATCTTCAATCAATCCTGCACATATATTGTGTCTGGATTCCGGATTGTTAATAATGAGCTTATCATGAGATGGAGCTTGCTCTTTTATGGTACGATTCAATTCTTTTTCAGTCATATCTTTTGCATCAATAACGTATTCTGTCATAGATAAACCCCCTAGATGGTGTAAGCTCTTGTTTCCCCAGGAGCTATCTGTTCTATTTCATCAGAATCAGTCACATCATGCAATGCCATCTCTTCTGAAGCTATTGCGAAAATCTCATCAGTTTCCACCATTACACCAGGTCTAAGACCAAGCTTGTCCTTTGCAATTCCAATACCGTCAGGTGTTCCAACCAATATTGAAAATGGACCATCCAAATCAATCACTGCCTGATCTAAAGCTTCTTCTAATTTATATCCTTGGTTTAGCTTATCTGCCATATAATGGACAATGCACTCTGTATCATTAAATGATTCAAAAACATGTCCTTTTCTCTCTAGGGGATCTCTTATTTTCCAGTAATTGGTGATTTGCCCATTATGCACTACAGTAATGTCTGGTATGATGTAGCTTTGATATGGGTGTGCATGATAGCGGTCCACGCCACTTTCTGTTGCAAAACGGGTATGTCCTATTCCGTGTGTTCCCATTCTGCTTGGGACATCAAAACGTTTTGCAATGTCCTTTACTTTTCCAACATCTTTTATCATTTCAAATGAATGTGAACCGTTTATTACACTTACATTTTACATTTCATCTATTTCACTTATGCATGGTTTTAAAAGGGAATAATCATCTAATGCTATTTTACATTTGTATACATCTGAGT
>JAFRCZ010000066.1 GCA_017404125.1 Methanobrevibacter sp. | reverse complement strand
TAAAACTAAAATTTTAAAAAAGATAATAAATAAATTAATATAATAGACAAATTATTGATACTAATATAACATTAATATCAAAAAACTTCTTTTGGGCCTATAGTCTAGTCAGGATTATGACGTGGGACTTCGGATCCCAAGGTCGGGGGTTCAAATCCCCCTAGGTCCGCTTTTAAAAAAAATAAAATTTTAAAAGAAGTTAGAGAAATATTCGTCATTATAATGAACTTAAAGTATTAATGGGATGTTCTATGATTAATAGATTAAAGGGCAACTTGCAAAACGATAGAAAAATAGCAATCATATTGACAGTTTTATTTATATTTAATATTCTCCTTTTCATTAACCTATTCGGATATATGGCTGTTGAAAAAAATTTAAATATTTCAATATTGCATGATGTGGGCACCATTATCTCAGCAATCATCATTTTAGGATTTATTTCAACCAGACTTCCAAAACTTAAAGAGATGACTGATGGATCTATTTATGAAATCGCTTATCTTGTAATTATCGGTTTGCTGAGCATTACTGTTTCTTATTTTAACAAATCCGCCAATGGAGAATCATTATGGGCCCCATTTCTGGAAATGTTCAAGATGCTATCTGTTATGTTGATTTTAACATTCATAGCCACCAAATCCAAAAGTTTCAAAGCTACAGTTATGGGCAATATTTCAAGAAAAACAATAATATGGCAAGTCATCATATTTTCAGTCCTTGGAATTTTATCCTCGTATTTCACTTTAAATGTTAACGGAATCCCAGCCAATGCAAGAAGCTTGGTTGTGATGATTGCAGCATTATTCGGAGGACCTTATGTCGGAATTCCGGTTGGACTCATATCCGGTGTTTGGAGATACACCCTCGGCGGACCTACCGCACTTCCATGTGCTGTTGCAACAATACTATGCGGCATTATAGGAGGATTAGTCTATAAATGGAGTGATGGGAGATTTTTAAATCCATTCAACGGTGCGCTACTGATGTTTTTATATACTGGATTTGATATGTTTCTTACATCAGTTTTAAGTTCCAGTCGGGGAATACTCATCGCAAATGCACTTTATGCTCCAATGACTTTCACAAATGTGCTTGGAATAATATTGTTTACCATGTTTTTAATTGAGAGAAAAGAGGAAGTCTCAACAGAACTTGAAAAGGAAGTTCAGGAAAACCGGCAAAACATTTCAACCAATAAGGATATTATTGATATTAATACCAAAAGAATAATTGAGTTATCGCAGGAAGTAGAGGAATATAAAAATAAAACTCTTCGTTTAGAAAAGGAACTGCAAGAACTTAAAAGTGATAAAAAATAAATGATAATTTTTTTAATTACTTTTTACACAATAAACTTTTTCATATTTTATTTAAATATGTTAAAGATTTTAATTGTTTATAAAAACTATTCTTCATTCAACAATTTCTTGATTTCTCTCCAGTTTGGACAGAAATTATCCATAAGCGCCTTGAATTTTGGACCATGATTGAATTCAATCAAATGGCACAATTCATGAATCAAAACATACTCTGTACAAATTGGTGGCTTTTTAGCTAATTTTAGATTTAGAGTAATCCTTTTGTCCTTTCTGCAGTTTCCCCAATTCTTCATGTTTCTGATTTTAACTTCCTTAGGCTCACAACCAACAAAATAAGTGCATTTATCTAAAAAATAGCTTAAGTTTTTATTCATTTCTGCCCTATAAAGTTCAAATAACATCTTTTCCCTTTGCTTTATATTGGACCTTTTAGGAACAGGAAGGTAAATTATATGCTCGTCACTGCTATAAAATGCTTTCTTTGCATTTTCATTGCTGATTAGCTGAAGTGTGTAGAGCTCTCCCCAAATATAGTGAGTTTCACCATCCTTATATTTTATCTTAGGTTTTGGTGGATTTTCGAGCATCTTGTCTCTTGTCTCTCTAATCCAATCTGCTCTTGATGAAACAAATTCATTAATGGCATCATCTGATAATCTCATGGGAGAAGAAACCTTAACAGTGCCGTCTGGCTTAATGCGAAGGTATAGGTTCTTTATGTTTTTTCTCTCTAGAATGATTGAAATTCCTTCTATTTCAATTTCTTCTCTTACTACCATATCATCACTCAAAAATAGGGAAAGAATTTTGATGAAACTTTTTCTAAAAGTTTCTAAATTATTCTATCATCATTTATTACAATAGCTTCCTTAAAGAACTCCGGAATCAATGATTTATACAATGGACTCTTAAGAAGCATTTGTATGTCAGAATCTAAAATGTAAGTCACACAGGAGTCATCATCTGCCCTCATCCCTCTACCATAAGTCTGGACTAAAGTCATTGCTGTTTTATATGCATACCATCTTTGGTCCTTTTTCATTCTCATATTGATCTGCTTATCACCAAGATATGGGAATGGTATCTTATAGATTATCTGGAATCTGCACTTATCATAAGGCAAGTCAACACCTTCACTCATGGATGGGCTTACAAGAACCAATGGATTCTCATCCTCTTCAAAGAACTTTAAGACCCTTTCTCGGTTATTGGTTCCATGAGCTATCAATCTATTATTGTATAGGTTATTGATAATGTATTGCTGACATTTATAGCTATGAGTGTGGATTAAACCTTTCTCTCCCTCATGCCTTTTCAAGATTTTCTGCATAATTTCAATGGATTTGGGAGCAGATTGCTTGACCCTGTTTTTAGACATCTTTCCAGCTAAATTCAACTCTATAGGTCTTTTTTCAACTGAGAACGGACTGTCAACTTGAATATGATAAACATCCCTTGGATCCAATCCTAGCCATTTTGAAAACATCTTATGAGATAGGATGGTTGCACTTAAGAATATTACAACCTCACCATGCTTGAATAGATAATCTTCAGCATAATGATTTACACGAAGTGGCTTGAATGAAACTCCATGCTCATCTGCATCAATTACCCAGTTTCCAGGTTCCTTTTCGAGATTGGTCTTAAGGGCTTTCAATTTTGAAATTGTTGAATTGATTCTGTCAGCCTTGTTTGTAGGCAAATCCTTTATCTCTATATCGGAGTAATGGCCTTGAATTGCATCAATCTCCATTATCCATTCACCTTTTTCAGCACTTTTAAGGGTTTGAGGACTTATGACTTTTTTAATATCCTTTTCAAGCTGCCTGTTGTATAAATTAATCTCCATTGTTCTCATTAGCTTATCTTCAATATTATGCGCCTCATCAAGAATCAGCAAGCTTCTTTTGCCAAAGTGCTTTACATAATTCAATTCCAAAATTGCATAATCGTAATTCATTAATGTAATTGGTGAATTGATTGCATTTGCCTTTTGTTGCCAGTAATTGCAGTGTTCATTGGTTTGGAAAAATACATCAGAACCAAAGGAATCCTGGAAAGCCAAATCTCCTGTAAGTGTTGGATTTTTGCTTATTCCATATGGGCAGAAGAATTTGGAAGATTTCGGTGCAGTCTTACATGCCCCCATATCACAGGTAACCTCAAGCCCGTCCTTTATGCAGTCAAAGTTTCCCCTTCCCTTTACAAGAGGGAAATCAAATTCATCTGCATATTGCTTTTGAAGCTGTTTGGTCATTGTTAAGATATATGCAGATTCGTACATTCTGGCTAATGTGGAAGCAATGGCTGATTTTCCTGTACCTGTGCCCGCTTCTAAAATAATGTATTTATAGCCTTTTGAAATAGCTTCTTCAATATCTGCTATAATCTCTAGTTGGCCTTCCCTAGGCTGTTCAAAAGGAAAATTCTCTATAATTTGCTCTGGAATCTCAGGGTATTCCTCTTTAAGCCTATCTATTACTTCCTGTGGAAGATCATGTTCTGCAATATCATATATTTCTGCATTAGGAACATCCAAGTCTTCGCTAACGGATATAGGTTTTTTATCCTCATATAGATAAAGGCCTTTAGATTTTTTACCTTTTGAAGAGGATCTATGAGAATTATTGGATGTGCTAAAATAAGTTCCCTTATTTTTCTTTTCATTTT
>JAFRCZ010000065.1 GCA_017404125.1 Methanobrevibacter sp. | reverse complement strand
TAGCAGGATTATCAAAATGGATTAGAACACTGCCTAATGCTAAAAGTTCATTATTATTCATAATTATAATAAGTTTCATTATAGGTTCTATTCTATTTTTAGTACAGCCAGTCAGCATAGGAAGCGGATTGGAAAACTTCTTATATGGTGGAGCATTTGGTTTTGTTATTTTCGGATTGCCTGCAATCATTACTGGCTCTACAGACCAAAAATGGGTGGATTCACTTAAAGGAATCAATATGAAAATGAAGCATTCAATGTTTTTAGCATTGGTTTCAATGACCTTTGCAGGTCTTGTAAGCATTATTGGAACTGCAGTAGGGCATGTTTTCCATATGGATTTATTCGTTAATTCCATTTTATTTGGAACTGTTTTTGCATTTGGATTCAATATTCTTGTAATTTTAGGTACCACTAGAATGAAGATGATCAACTCATTCCTGATTGCAATTATCCAACCATTGCTTATGATTGGAATGCTTATCATCACAAGTTTCCTAAACAATATTGAAGATGTGTTTGCACTTGGATTAATAGGGACAATATTTAAAGTAATTATAGCAAGTATAATCTTTTTGCTTGCAATCTATGCATTCATCAGTGTAGTGGAATCTCCTATGAGGAAGAATTTAGGCTTTGGAGCATTGGAAATCCTCAGTTACTTTATTTTGCATATGAATGAAGGAACAAATACAATTGAAAAATTGTTTGATAATGCAGGAGAAGCTATTGATACCATTGTAGGGGTAGCAAGCTTCAGGAGATTAGATGGAAGTATAAAAGCATTGTTTTTAAGTCCTTGTGTTCATCCAGGACCTCTTGGAGACATTGGAGGTTCCAATATGCCAACCATATTAGCAAATGGCTTTGATGAGTTTACAATGGTCGCTCATGGCCCATCCACTCATGACTTCAATCCAGTTTCAAGTGATGAAATCGTTAAGATAGAAGATGCCGTTAGAAAAGCTTTGGATAATATGGAATACTCATCAAAAGCAAGCGAATTTATTAGATATTCCTATGAAAAAGCAAACATAGGCATCCAATTCTTTAAAAATGGTACAATCATGTTATCTACATTCGCTCCATCAGGAAGTGATGATATAGAATATGCAGTAGGGCTTGCAGCGATGATAGAAAGCCAAAAAGAATTAGGTACCAAAAACAATATTCTAGTTGATTGCCATAATTCATTCAACGAGGAAAAAGGAGGGGTCCTTCCAGGAAACCCTGAATTGTTCCAATTACTTGACACCATTAAATTGATTGAGAAAAAAGACTTGGAACATGAAATCAAGGTAGGCTGCTATCACACAGACCTTGGCGGATTTGATAAGCATCAAGGAATTGGTGAAAGCGGTTTGAAAACAATGGTCATTGAGGTAAATGGACAAAGAACTGCTTATGTCCTGTTCGATTCAAACAATATGGAACTTGGTTTTAGAGAAACCCTATTTGATGCTGTAAAAGACTTGGACATTGATGAAATCGAAGTAATGACTACTGATACACATACTGTAAATACCTTATCTGCAGGATATAATCCGGTTGGAGCTGTAGAGAAAGAAAAAATCATAGAATATGTAAGGATTTCAATAAATGAAGCGATTAAGGACTTGGAACCTGTAGAAGCTGGAACAAATACTGAAAGAATCTTAAATCTGAAAACATTCGGCCCAAACAATTCCACTGAACTTATTTCAACTATCAGTTCCATTGTAGCTGTAAGTAAGATTATAGCTCCTTTGACATTTATTGTAGCAATTATCTTTGTAATAATCTGGATATTTATATTATAATCCATTGACTATCAATTTTAGCCAATTTACAACTAATTTTAATCATGAATGGAGGGATAATATGATTACTTGTAATGTTTGCGGACATTTAAATCCTGTAGGTGCATTGATTTGTGAAAACTGTGGATCTGACCTTTCTGATAGTCCAGATTACGGCGGATTCGATGAAGATGATGAATTCTTTTAAAGAAATTATTTATTTAAAAACTCTTTTTCTTTTTTTAAAATTTTTAAATAACTATTTTTCAAGAAAGCTCTTTTTTTACAAAATAGATGAAAAATTATGAAAAATAAATGAAAAATAGATGAAAAATAGATGAAAAATAGATGAAAAATAGTTAAAATTAAAAAAATAAATATTGGAAAACAGATTAAAAAGAGTTAAAATAATTAAAATAAGTTAAATAAAATTAAAAAATAAGATAATTAAAAAATAAAAAAAGAGAACTAATTATTTATAAATAATTAGTTAAGATAGTC
>JAFRCZ010000064.1 GCA_017404125.1 Methanobrevibacter sp. | reverse complement strand
GAAAAGACTGTGAGGAAGGGGATACATTATATGTAGACATTCCTGAAAAGCATTATAAGATCTTGGAGAGAGAGTTTAAGGATAAATTGAATGAAGACGAATTCATGGCCCTTGATGAAATCCTGGAGATTAAACGTAGAAGAGATAAGGATTGGGGCAAATTCGGTCTTTTTGAATATTGATCATTGAAATATTCGCTCTTTAACTATTGATTTAAACAATATGAAATGATTTAAACAATAAGATTTGTTAGATAATTTCACATAAAGATTATAGGATAAATACTAGAGATTAAAGGAGATTAAATTCCGAAAAATAAAAGGAGGAATTTTATTGGCATTTAAAATTGTTGTATCTGAAAAAGAATTAAGTTATCAATTAGAAGTTGATAATGCAAAACAATTAAACGGTTTAAAAATCGGAGAAGAATTCGATGGTCAAATCGTTGGTTTAGATGGCTACACTTTAAAAATCACTGGTGGTAGCGACAAAAACGGTTTCGCTATGAAAAAAGACGTTGATGGTCCTAGAAGAATCAAAAGTCTTTTAACCGGTGGAGTAGGCTACAGACCTAAAGGTGATGGTGTTAAAAGGAGAAAAACCGTAAGAGGAAACACTATCTCTGAAGACATTGTTTTAATCAACACTATTGTTACCAAAGCTGGTAGCAAATCCATATCTGATATCTTAAATCCTGAAGAAGAAGGAGAAGCAGAAGAATAATCAGATAGATAAATGATTTTGAAATTTATAATGAAATTTTATTTCATTATTATTTTTCAATAATTCATTTTTTTCAAATTGAAATTAAATTATTATTAAAAAATATAAATTAAATTTTTATTATATTTTATCATTTCAAATGTTAAAAAGCTTAAAGGCTTTTAAGAAGAATTAAATCATGTTTATATTAATATTGAATTGTAAATATGATTTCAATTAAAGAATAAAGATATTATAATAAATTTCATAAGTATGATTCAATATTAATTATAAATCTTATTCAATAATATTTATTAAAATTCAAAATTATTCTAAAATAATTTATTAAAATTTATTCAATAACATTTATTAATTAATCAAATTATTTCATTAAAAAAATTAAAGGTGTAATCTGTGAAAGTTCAATCTGATGTAAACATAGGACTTGTGGGCCATGTCGATCACGGAAAGACAACACTTACTAAAGCATTATCTGGTGTATGGACAGATACTCACAGTGAAGAAACAAAAAGAGGTATTTCTATTCGTTTAGGATATGCTGATATTGAATTTAGAAAATGTCCTAATTGTGAAGAGCCTTTATGCTACACTACTAAAGATGTTTGTGAACATTGTGGACGTGAAACTGAAGTAATTAGGAAAGTAGCATTTGTAGATGCTCCAGGACACGTAACCTTAATGTCTACCATGTTATCTTGTGCAGCAATTATGGATGGTGCTGTAGTGGTAATTGCAGATAACGAGGAATGTCCACAGCCACAAACCAAAGAACACTTGATGGCACTTGATGTTATCGGTGTTAAGGATGTAGTTGTAGTTCAAAATATAGTTGATATTGTTCCTAAGGAAAGAGCTATTGAAAGTTACAAAGAAATTAAGGAATTTGTAAAAGGCACTTGTGCAGAAGATGCACCAATCATTCCAGTATCTGCTCAGCAAGGAGCTAATATCGATATTCTCATTAAAGCTATCAATGATGTTATCATTACACCTGAAAAGGAATTGGACAAACCTGCTAGAATGCATGTGGCTAGATCATTTGATATTAACAAGCCGGGTTCCCATCCTAAAAAGATTAAAGGTGGAGTAATCGGCGGAAGCCTGGTTCAAGGTACCCTTAAATTAGGAGACATTATTGAAATCAGGCCTGGAATCAATATCAAAGAAAGCAAACAGAACAAATGGATTAGCTTAACTTCTGAAATCATCGGCTTGGAAGCTGGTGGAGAATCAGTTGAAGAGGTTGGTCCTGGCGGTCTTATCGGTGTAGCTACTAAATTAGACCCTGCATTAACCAAAGCAGATTCATTATCTGGTTCCGTTGCTGGTGCTGAAGGCACTTTGCCTGAAGTATTGCATAGCTTTGATATGAAAACTGAGCTATTGGAACGTGTTGTAGGAACTAAAGATGAGAGAAAAGTAGATCCAATTAAAATCAAAGAGCCTTTAATGATTAACTGTGGTACAACCACTACCATTGGTGTAGTTACTAAGGTTAAGAAAAATGTCAGTGTTGCATTGAAATTGCCTGTCTGTGCAGATAAAGGGGACAGAGTAGCTCTATCCCGTAGAGTAGGTGCACGTTGGAGATTAATTGGATTTGGTATTATTCAGTAATTATGGAGATTATTTGGGTTTGACATAAATCCAAGTTCAATAATTAATTATTGGATTTGTTTAAAATATTTAGTTTAACTGTGATAGCATGGAATCTGGAGATAAAAGAGAGGTATTTATTGATACTAACTTTTTCATGATTCCTTTTCAATTCAATGTGGATATTATAGAGGAATTCAAGAGAATCTTGCCTAATTATCAATTGGTTACAAGCAATTTTGTTATTAATGAGCTTAAGGGCCTAAAGAATAACAGCAAAGGCAAAGTAAGGTTAGCTGCTGGTTTAGGCTTGAAAATAGCGAAATCTGGTGATATTGAAATTAGGGATATTCCTTTAAATGATGGCGAATCTGTAGACGATGCATTGATTAGAGTTTCTAAGGTCTTGGCGACAAATGATGCTGATTTGAGAAAAAGAGCAAAGAAAAAAGGAATTGCATTGGTAATCCTAAGGCAAAAGAAATATCTTGCAGTTGAAGGTTATCTTGCTTAAACTTAATGATATTAAACAGATCAACTATAATCACCTATAATCAACTAAATTAATTAACATAATTATAATATTAACTATAATAACCATAATTGACTATAATTAACTTTAAATACTATTAATATTATATTTAAATTAATATTCATTTATTCATAAAACTTAAAAAAATTTATTCAAATATTAAAATTTAAATTTCACTAAAACGAGGGATTATTTTGTATTACATGACAACTATTGAGGGAACTGTAAGAATTCCACCTTACAGATTCGATGAACCTCTTGAAGATGTGGCTATTGAAACTTTAAATGAAGAATACATTGGTCAGCTTGATAAGAATTTAGGTTTAATGGTCGGTGCTGTCAGCATTGAGGAAATTGGTGAAGGAGTGCTCATTATGGGTGATGGTGCTGCTTACCACAATGTTGTTTTCAATGCAATCTTCTTCAAGCCTGAACAACAGGAAATTGTTGAAGGTGAGGTAACTGACATTACCGAATTTGGTGCATTTGTAAGAATTGGGCCAATGGAAGGTCTTGTGCATGTATCTCAAGTAACTGATGACTATATCAATTACGATCCAAAAAATGCTGCTCTTTTAGGTAATGAATCTAAAAAGGTCTTAACTGAAGGAGACAGAATCAGAGCAAGAATAGTTACCTTAAGTCTTAAAGGAAAAACCATTAAGGAATCTAAAATAGGCCTTACAATGAGACAGCCTAACTTAGGTAAATTTGAATGGATTCGCGCTGAAAAAAACAAGGCATTAGAAAACAAAGCAAAAGCTGAGGTGGAAGAATAATGGTATTGAAAGCTTGTACACACTGCAGTCATTTGACTGAAAAGGAACAATGCCCTTTATGTAAAAACCCTACTTCCTCTAATTGGAGCGGTCTTTTAATTATTACAAATGTTGAAGAATCTGAGGTTGCTCGTGAATTAGGCATTACAGAACCTGGCGAATATGCTTTAAGAGTAAGATAAATTTTCTTACTTTCTTTTTTTATTTTATTTCAAATAATCAATTTTTTATTTGATTTTTCACTATTTTGCTTGTAATTTTTTATTTTTCCCATTTTAAAACTATTTTTTTTATGCTAAACTTTATATATCTTGAATTAGATAAATAATAAAGTATAATAATTATTTTACTATATATTTTACTAATTTTAGAATATTTAATTAAAATATTATTATTTTGGATTTATTGATAGAGGTTAAAACTTGTTTAGATTAGATGAAAATTTAATTGGTGAATTTAAAGCACCATTAGGGAAATTGTATGCTGATTTTGAAGATGCAATTCCTATGATCAAAGAAGCGAGCTTTTTAATCTCTGTTGGTGATCAAACCACTAAAAATCTTGTTGATAACGATTTGATTCCAAATTTGGGGATTATAGACAATCGTATTCAACGCAAAGATCATAATTATGATATTATTCGTACAGAAAACATTTTAAATGCAGACAATCCTGCGGGAACAATCACTGAAAATCTATGGGAAACCATAGAGGGAGCTATTTCTTTAACTTTAGATGATGGTGAAAATCGCATTATTGTAGTTAAAGGGGAAGAGGATCTTGCAGTTCTTCCATGCTTATTGATTGCACCTGAAGATGCTGTCATTCTTTATGGCCAGCCTAATGAAGGTCTGGTCTTTGTAAATGTTTGCGAAGGAAAAGGCAAAGCTGAAAGACTAATGACATTTTTTAATGAAGAATAGTTAAGTTTCTAGTTTTGTTAAATCTAATTAAATTTGTATTTTATAATTAATTTAAATTCAAACCCTAAATGAGAGGTTTTTATAATGGAAATTGAAATTTTTGACAAAAAAGAAAACGTTTTATTTGATAGAACTGAAGTTAAATTTTATGTTTTATACGAAGGAGAACCAACTCCTAAACTTTTAGATGTCAAAAGCAAATTAGTTGCTCTTCTTGACACTAAAAAAGAATGTATCGTTGTAGACAACATCCAACCAAAATATGGTGAACCTAAAGCTGAAGGTTATGCTAAAGTATACGGCAGAGAATCATCTTTATTAGATGTGGAAAAAGCAAGCGTTATCGAAAAGAACAAAGAACCTGAAGCTCCTGCTGAAGAAGAAGATGAAGCGGAAGAATAGACGGGATGATTTTGGAGGAGATTAATATGCCTGATAAAAAAGATTTATACACTGTAGAAGGAGACAAAATCGTAAGGAAAAATCCTTTCTGCCCACGTTGCGGTGAAGGTGTATTCATGGCTGACCACGGTGACAGATTCGCTTGTGGTAAATGCGGATACACTGAAATGAAAAAATAAGAATAGATCTATTCTGTTCTTTACTTTTTTT
>JAFRCZ010000063.1 GCA_017404125.1 Methanobrevibacter sp. | reverse complement strand
ATTGCTTAAAACTGCTCATATAAGCTATTGAGAAAAGGAGATGTCCGTTACCAAGACTTTTTTGGAAAAATAATTTTAAAAAAAGATGGTAGAATGGAACTAATCCCAAAATTAAAAAAAACATATGTAAAGGGGGTAATATGTAATTGAGTAAGGTTTAGTATTAGGATTAGTTCCCTACAATTATTAATTTAGTTTCAAACTATAAAAACTTTTGTAAAATAAGGAAAATCAATGCAATTAGAGAATCACTTTTCCTCTTTCTCTTTCCTTGTTTTCCTTATGTCCCTTAAGTCCCTAGAACTTTTGTCCAGCTTCCTCAAATGATCATGGAACCTTTCGCTTATGTCCTTATGCTCTCCTAAGAACACATCATAGCAATCATATGAATCGCCGTCTATTATGCATATTGAGTCGGTGTCCATCCTTGTAGCCACATTAAGAAACAATAAAGGCTTATCGCCCTCAATGGCTAAAAAGTAATGCATGAAACCGAAGGGTATGATGAACCCATCGCTCTTTGAAAACAGGCTTTCGGTTACCTCAACCCCATCAATATCATAGACCTCATCATCCAGTCCAGTCCTTAACAGCTCATGGAACTTTTCCTCTATCCTCTTCAATTCATTCTCCATATCAATCACCTACAATTCTAAAAAGATTCAATCATAATTTGCACCTATTCTATGAATGATGTGCTTTCCTCCACAGTTAGGGCATGATTCAAGATCAAAAAAATCAAAGCCCTTCACCTTATTCTTGCAGTTAGGACAAATATCGACAGGCAACTTTTCGCCATCCAAGGTGAAATTGAAGCTCTCATCACCAATATTTATTGAATATACTGTGTTCTTCAGCCTGTAGACTTCCTTTTCGTAGACATACACATATTCATCAATATCAAGAGCCTCATCAGGAAAATCCTCATCAAACAAAAGCTCCTTAAAGCTTTCTGCCCCTTCTAACCCTGAGAACAGATCTTCATAATATCTCCTGTTGACTCTTAAGTCTTTTTCCAGATCTTCCAAATCACCAGCCTTTATCATTCCCGCTATTGATTTATATATTTCCAGTCTTTTGCTTGCAAAATCCAATTGCCTTGGCAATAGAAGCCTTGTCAGATAATATGCGGCTTCCATATCATATTCGTCATTCAAGTTTTCTATTCTGTAAGTGCTGATGAATTTGTTGCACTCTTTACAATATGAATTATATGCAACTCCTTTTATAGGAGAATCTATATTGCCGCTCAGCATGACAATGAGATGTTCTTCAATTTGACCATGTTCAGTATTGAAGTAGAAACCCAGAACATCTTCGGTAAACCCGAATCCGCAATCCTCACATACAATGCCACTTGTCAAACTGTATTTCTGCAACAATTCATCAGAATGCAATAATCTGTACATTTTAAATCCCTCTTTAATCATATTATTTTTTAAATTTTTTCATTATTCTTGAATCTGTCATTGGTTTCCTTAACCTTTTCCAGACTGCTGAAGTATCTGTTCATTTATCTCTTTTTCAAATTTTAAGAATTCTTTATATGCTTCAGGATTTTTCTTTCGGATATAATCTCTATACCTTTTTTGTTCTTCTCCACTTAAATTGTTTAATATTAATCTATGAACCATATTTCCTAATATTCCATAGTTTCCATTATCCCTTATTAAATCAGTCATTTTCATACACCTCATTTAATCATAAACTTTTTTGATGTTGATATGAGATACTTGTACTGGTATTTTGTCTTTTTTAAATTGATTTGTTAGATTAATAGTTTCTGTTCTGTATTATCTGTTAAGTATTTATATAAATATATCTCTTATGATTCAAAGGAATCATTTTATTTAATTCTTCTATTTGTTACATTTTCTGTTAATGTGATTCTCTTT
>JAFRCZ010000062.1 GCA_017404125.1 Methanobrevibacter sp. | reverse complement strand
TAACTTAAATAAGAGTAAAAAAGATATAAAGCATTATAAATTGCTTTTTTTAAAAATATCCCATTAATTTAAACTTATATAAGTTAATTATACATTAAACTTAGACTTAAGTAATTTAAGCAAATACTTAAGCTTTTTAAGAAAAACATTATAAACCTTAAAAAATAGACTCATTTTAACTGAATGAAAGGTGAGAAAATGTCAAAAATGTCTAAAGTTATGGAATCAACATTAAGGCGTAAAAACTATAAGGAAGGAACAAGCAATAAGGATAAAGCAGCAGAACATATGGAAGAGCGTTCTCTTGTTGAGGATGAAGAATATGATCTCCCTAAAAGGATATATCTTACTGAAGTTGAAAATAAGGAAATGTTCGGCTGCCAAATGGTAATTTTCAATGATAAGGAAAGTGCCGAAAATATAATCTTATATCTTCATGGAGGGGCATATGTTAATGAGATGCAAAAGCTCCATATATCCTTCTGTGACAAGCTTGCTAAAAAGGCTAATGCAACAGTATACGCCCCAATATATCCCCTTGCACCTAATCACAACTGGGAAGAGACATACGAAATCGTTGAAAAGCTTTATGACTTGATATTGGAATTGAAGAAACCTATTACCATTATGGGTGATTCAGCAGGAGGAGGATTATCTGCAGCATTTTGTGAACATTTAGCAGTTAATGGATTAGCACAGCCTAAACATTTAATCTTAATATCCCCTTGGGTTGACGTATCCATGTCTGGAGATTATGATGACTATATTGACCTTGATCCTATGCTTGGAGTAGACGGCTTGCGTGAAATGGGCGAAGCATGGGCAGGTGATTTGGATACAAAAGACTATAGGGTAAGTCCATTATTTGGAGATATGAAAGAACTTCCACAAACCACAATATTCATAGGAACACATGAAATATTTTATCCGGACATTATTGAATTCTATAATAAGCTAAAGGATAATGGAATTGACGTAGAGTTGAATATTGGTGAAGAAATGTCTCATGTATACCCTCTTTATCCATTGGTTCCCGAAGCAAAAGAAGCATTGAACCATATTGTTGAAATAATTTTAGGGTAATTTTTTGGGATAATATTTTTTTAATAAGTAATTAAATTTTAAAAAAAGTAAAAATAGTCAAGAATTTTGATTAAAATAGTGATTAAAATAGTAATTAAATTTTAAAAAAAGTAAAAATAGTCAAGAATTTTGATTAAATCAAAACTCTTGATTATAAATCATTGAAGACCTTATCAAGGGCTTCTACAAGTGCATCGATTTCCTCTTCCTTAACTACAAGAGGAGGAGCAAATCTCAATACATTGCCTGCAGTACAGTTGATCAAGAATCCTTCTTCAAGCATTTTGCCAACAATGTCTGCACCTTCAAAGTTCAATTCAACACCTACTAAAAGTCCTGCGCCCCTTACATCTGTAATGAAATCGTACTTTTCTTTTAATGGTGCTAATTTTTCGAGGAAGTATTCGCCCATTTTCTTACTGTTTTCAACGATCCCCTCTTCTTCAAAAGCATCCAAAACAGCATTAGCTGCAGCACCTGCAAGTGGACTTCCAGCAAAGGTTGTACCATGGTCACCAGGTACAAATCCTCCAGCCACATCCTCTTTTGCCAAGAATGCAGCCATTGGGAATCCTCCACCAATACCTTTAGCTACAGTCATGATGTCTGCATCGATTCCAAACAATTCATGAGCAAATAATGCACCACATCTTCCAAATCCTGATTGAACTTCATCTACAATGATTAAAACTCCTTTTTCCTTGCATAAGTCATTCAATCCTTTGTAGAACTCTGCATCTGCTATGTGAACTCCGCCTTCCCCTTGGACAGGTTCGATAATGATAGCTGCAGTATTTTCAGTGATAGCTTCCTTAATGTTGTCTAAATTGCCGAATTCCACTTTCTTAAATCCGGTTGGCAAGTTTTCAACGTAAGGTGCACTGTATTCAGGGTGATCAGTAACAGACAATGTCAAAAAGGTTCTTCCATGGAAAGAGTCACCGCAGTATAAGACTTCATGCTTGTCGCTGTATTTGATAGCAAGCTTAAGTGCCCCTTCATTAGCTTCAGCACCTGAGTTTGCAAAGAAGATTCTATCAAATTTGGTTGCATCAACCAATCTTTTAGCATAAACGGTTGCAGGCTCGTTATAGTAAATGCTTGAGATGTGAATAAGCTTTTCCGCTTGTTCCTGAATAGCCTTTACAAGCTTAGGGTGATTATGGCCTAAGCAGTTTACAGCAATACCTGCTAAAAAGTCGAGATATTCGTTTCCTTCAATATCCCAGACCTTTACACCTTCCCCGTGGTCTAAAACCACTGGCACTCTATTAAATGTATTAATGAAATATTTGTCTTCAATATCAATGATT
>JAFRCZ010000061.1 GCA_017404125.1 Methanobrevibacter sp. | reverse complement strand
TGAGGATATTTCTAAAATAAAATGTATGTTTTTAAAAATATTTTGGATTGTAATTAAAATGAAAATAAAAAGATTTACTAAGACATATTTTTTTAGGCATACCTAAAACCTAATATTATTTTTGTCTTCATCATATATAAAAGTTTAGGTATGACTAAAAATTATAAAAATGGGTAAAAGATATGGGAAAATAAAATGATTGAAAAATCCTAAAAATATATAAAATAAGTAAAGGAACAATGCAAAAATAAAATAGATAGAGAAATTTCTTGAAAGTCAAAAAATTATTTAAAAATAATATTGACATTATTTAAGGATTTGATCCTATCAAAATTACCATTTAGATAGTAAATTAATATCTTTAATGTTTTCTCTATACCACTCTTTTGGCGAAGGTATAAATTATGAGAATTAGCCTTAATTAAATCTGCACTTACATCAGAACTAGTGCTGATAATCACATCATCATCCACAATTGCGATACCTCCATATCCGATGCCTGCAGTTGTACCGATTCCTACATATGAAGAGGATATTTCTTTAGCAGCTTCTGCCATTAGGATAGACATTTCAATATCTCCAATGTCATCATAGACTTTAATTCCTTTAATCAAATCCAAAGGAGGGACAGGATTATTAATTTTTAAAATGGATTTTACAGCATCCAATGTAGGTATAAACAAGCCACAGGTTACACTTAGCTCTTTCAAATCAAAAATGGAACATTTGTCATCTAAAATTGCATCTTTTAGGCAATCCTTTTGAACTTTATTTACCAAGCCCCAGTAATTTGATGCAAAATCATCTTCATAATCCTGAGCAAGAGCATGGATTTCACGAGCTAAAATCCCATGTGTAAAGCATTCTGCAGTAGCTATAGTGATCATTTCAAAACCTTCGAATAGATATTAAACAATGAAAATAAATATAACAATAAAAAAAATGAATAAAAAAATTATAAAAAATAAATCAATGATTCATTATTTTTCTCAATCAATAATCTTAAAGCCTCTCTTGTAATTATATTGGCAATATCATCCAATACATAAGGAGTTATTGGAATGGCATCTCTAATAAATTTATTAGTGGATATGACCAAATGATCTTTTACAATTCCCTCTTTTCTTAACTCTTCAATAGCTGGATTGGAATCATCAAATTCAGAAATGTCCTTGACAACAATCTCTTCATCACCAATGCCAAAGATTCCTGCAGTTCCTATTGTTTTTGAACCCTGTTCATGTGCTTTCTTAATAATGTTTGCAGCTGTAGGGATTGTATTTCCTCCTGCGATTTCAATAACGACAACATCACCGGTAATCAAATCCAAATTGTCTTCATTGATATCTTCAGTGATGGAAACTACTTCTCTAAAATCCTTTGGATGAGTTGAAATTTCCTTTAAGAAATCAGCCTTATATGTTCCTGCCTTAGCTCCTTTCAATAGGAAAATTATATCAGATTCTGAAATCTTTTGACCGTCAATAACTGTTATTTTAGATGGGCCTCCTCTGTGAATCTGAATAAGATTAATACCTGTTCTTAATCCTAATCTGCCAAAGCCAACTAAATCGATACTTCCTTTTGGAATTTTATTGTTTTCCATATCTTGAATCATTTTATCACTTATTTTTTATCAGTTTTATTTTAATAGTCATTATTTTAAAAGTTATTAACAATTGTAATATTTATTATTTATAGAATCGTAAAATAATAAATCTTAAAAGTTTAAAAAACTAGAAGTCTGCAGAGATGTATTTCCATGGGACACCAGTATCTATCATTTCTACAGGAACATCAATCTCTTCATTCCTTTTCAGCAACTGTGTAAATGCAAACAATCCGGGAAGCTCTATGATATGATGTGAAACATCAATTAAAGTTACTCCTAATTTTTTAGCTAGAATCGCATTGGAATGATTCAAATCGCCAGATACAAATGCATCAACGGATCTGTCCTTTGCCAATTTGATAAATTCCCTATTGCTCAATCCAAATCCTGAAACAATAGCTATCTTTCTAAGCACCTTATCAAAATCGCCATCATGAACCAGCCTTACATTTTCAGCTCCAAACTTATAGCAGACCAAAGCCAAGAACTGATCCAATGTCTTTGTTGAAGAGCATATTCTGCCAATGCCTGTTTGCTTGTGAAAGATGGAAATCGGCTTTAAGCCCAGATAATAAGCTAAAGAATCATTTGAGCCTCCACTAACGATATCCCAATTGGAATGGACAACATATGTAGGTGTCTTTGGCATGAACAATGGAGGGTGATGTGAAATGACCAAGTCCCCGCTATTGAACTTCAAGTCATCATTAGGGAACAGGTCCATTAGAATCTTAATATTTTTAATATCCAGATTATCAAAAGTCTTTCCAAAATAGCCAATCTTGTCATTTTCCAATGCATATTTACGAGGCACCAATTAATCTATAATATTAAAAATATCATTTGCAAACATGTTTCCACCTAATTAATATTTACTTGAATAAAGCTTATCACATCATTAAATTAACTTGAATATAAAACTTACCACCTAATCAGAATTTCTGAACTTATTTCATCAATAAACTGCCTAATAATGTCATCAGAGTCAAATGGCTGGATTGTTGAAACTTTAATAACAGGATATTCAATTAATTTGAAGAATTTATCCAAATCATTTTCCTTAAAGATTATCTCCTCATAGAATGTCATTTCAGAAGAGCAATAAAGAACTCCTTCCTTATCCAATATCCTATTCATGGATTGCCTTAATACATCTATTGCAAAAGTCATGGTTCCAGATGTCTTTGTATTCAATCCTTTGGTTTTAAGAACATACTTATGATAGGAATTCACCAAATTCGCCCTTTTGTAAATATTGTTCTTATCCTTTAGCAAAGCATCATTTTCTTCAGCTATTGGATCTTCAATAATGAACACTTTTGTATAAATGGACTCAGACTGGCTTTCATTTATTCCACCTAAGCCTGTAGTGTCAATTACCACATCAGCATTTTTTATTATGCTTAAATCTGAAGTGAATTTAATATATTTATAATATTGGTCACTGCAAAACTCTTCTTTGCCCCCTTGCCTAATAATGGGATTTCCTAATTTAGAATCTATTAATCCCTTTAAATGAGGATAAATATCAACAATTGTGATATCCTTAAAATCGTTATATGACAAATATTTTGCAATAGCTGTTCCTGTAAAATAAGTTCCAATGATGACAATTGGGCTATCCCTATCAATTATCTTCTCATCCATTAAGCTATTGAATAAATTCAAAACAGCACTTGCTTTCTTCTCTAGAATCAAATTGAAAATATCTATTAATTTAATTCTTGATTTAACTGTAAAAACCTCTGAACTTATTCCAGTATCATAATTTTGACTATTCATTTATATCCTCAAGAATTTAAGAATTAAATTTCATCTTCGCATTCAAAGCCCACTTTCCTTAACGCTTCCAATGTTTCCTTATAAACTGTCTCCTCTAAAGACTGTTTGTGAATTACATGAGATGGTGAGGAAGCTGCAGTGAGAATTCTAGACTTACTGTCCATAAAAACCATGAAAGAACCTGATCCCGGAATCCCCAATCGTCCTCTTGCAATGACTAGGTCTGCATCAGACTGGTCTATAGCTATCATGGCCTTTGAGATAGCGGGAGTTCTGCTAAAATCAGCATAATTGGTATTGACATGTAAATATT
Source organism: Methanobrevibacter sp. (assembly GCA_017404125.1). Lineage (GTDB taxonomy): Archaea > Methanobacteriota > Methanobacteria > Methanobacteriales > Methanobacteriaceae > Methanobrevibacter. The sequence continues at coordinate 2,588 of JAFRCZ010000061.1, read as the reverse complement.
CAGCGGGAGGGATATTGAATTTTTTTAGAACTTCATTTATAACTTCCACTTTAATCCCATTTTTATTGGGAACGACAATCTTTGCATTCCTAATATAATTTTGAATTTCCCTAATCTCTTCTATAGTATCTCCTTTACGAGTACCTTCATAGGATTGGGTGGAAGCTTTTCTAATGCTTTCTTCAAAGGCCATTTTCTTCACCTAATGTAAAATTGAATAAAAAAATTAAATAAAAACTATTAATCATTATAAAATGAATTTAAATGATTAAATGAATTAAATGAATCTAAACAATCACTTGATTTAAGCATGAAGCTGAACTTCAAGACCTAAATTTTCAACTACTGAAATCACTTCATGCAAATTGCCATAATCTGGATTTCCAACTCCTTTAACGACTAAAGGATAATCCTCAGGAATGACAGTTGCCAAGTTATTTGCACCGGCAAGCAAAGGAAGTTCAACATTTTCAGGACCAATGGTTGGTGTTGGAACAGTGATTCTAATCTTAGGATACATAATCCTTGTAATGGCTATTGTCTTCAATTGCTCTTCGATTGAACAAGGTGGATGATTTTCCATAGGGGTGTCAACATAAGGATTGAATCCCATTATTGGAATTTCCTCCAAGCTGTCAAAGGTTCCGAGGAATAATAAATGGTCAACTCTGTCTTCATAGGACTCGCCAAGGCCAATTAATAATCCGGAAGATAATCCAATCCCTGCATCAGATACCATCTGACAGATATTTATGCGGTCAGATAACTTTTCACCAGGCTTTACAAAATTGAAAAGATCTTCATTGGTTGTTTCCAGATTACAGCAAACTGTATCAGCATTGTATCTCTTCAATTCATCAACAGCTTCCTGAGTTAAATCAGCACCTACATTGACTAAAATCTCTAATGAAGTTTCTCCTTTTACGATTCTTGCAGCATTGACCGCTTGCTTGCCTTTATAGCCATGTCCACCGGAACAGCTTATTCTAGGAATGCCGGATCTTTCAACACACATTGCTGCCTGACGTATCTCATCATCAGATTTATAGAATGCATCATAATATCCGATGGATGAGGTTTTTGCAGCAAAGCCACAGTATTTGCATCTAGGTTGAACTTGACATTTATTTGTAAGATGAATTGTGGAAGTCAATTTGATTACATCGGAACATTCATTGCGAATTTCACAAGCGATATTGCACAATTTCTTCAAGTTTTCTTCATCATCTATTTCAAATAATTGAGTTAATTCACTGTTACTTAATTTTTCTCTATTTTTAGCTTTTTCTAAGATAGATTCTATCAAGTTAACACCTTACTGATAATAAATAAAAATAAAAATTTAATAGTAATTAGATTAATATTTCAATTAATCCACAAAGCTTTACAAAATATTAATCTGATTACATTAAACAGTTTAAACAGAATAATAAAAAATATAAAAACTTATGGATAATTATAATAGAACTATCTTAATTTTTTAAATAGAATCATTAAAAGAATAATTAATTTTAGATTATTATTTTAAAGATTCTAAAATTATAATAATAAATAAATAATAATATCAACAAATATTTATTCATTAGATAATTTGTTATTATAATTTTCCATGAGCTTTCTTTTGGATTAAATAATAACTTATTGTTTAATGCACACTAAAGAATTAAATTAATAGCATTAATCCCAAAATTCACAAAAAAGATTAATGTCTATTAAATTTAATTTCTTTAGTATTTTGGTAGCTAAAATTTCTCCAAGAGCAATTTCAACTATTATAACTTGTAAAGTTATAATTCTTATTTTGTCTCGTGACAAAAACTTATTTTAATCTTTTTTCAAGACTAAATAATTATTTAATCTCTTTTTAGACTAACTTACCTATTCAGATCTTTTTGCTAAAGATTCTAAGATAGTAGGTACAATTTCAGATAATGGACCAAAGTTCATGGAGTCAGCAGTACCTAATAATGCACCTGGGTTTAATGCTTCATCCATTTTGTCAATACCTTCATCTGCCATTAATTTAGTTACGTTGGTTAATGCTTCGTTAGCCATCATTTGTGCAAATCCAGCTGGTGCACCTAAGATTTGGGTTACAGTGTCTCTGTAGGATAAGAGACCCGCATAGGTAATTGCAGTTACAGCAGAACACATATCACATACAGGACCTACCATGTTTGCAGGTAAAGTGAATGCAGATCCTCTTGCTTTGGTACCTAAGTCTTTTAAGGTGTCAATAGCTGCTTGGTCAGCAAATCCTTCTGCAATGTATACTTGACCTTTCATTTCAGGTACTGCACCTGGGTGGTAGGAAGCTACATTTACGTTTTTGCCTAAGTCTTCAAAGATTTTGTTTAATCCAGGAGTTGGAATAGTACATGCGTGGGTTACAATTGCACCATCTTTAATTCCGTCCGCGAATTTTTCGATGATTGCAGGTTGCATACCTCCTTCTGGTAACCAGGTCATCATCCAGTCCGCGTCAGCTACTGCTTCACGGTCATCAGTGGTACATTTCATACCTAAGTCTTCTGGGTGAGTGAAGTGAATAGCACCGTTTGCTGGATTTGGTACGGTTTCAGCTAATT
>JAFRCZ010000060.1 GCA_017404125.1 Methanobrevibacter sp. | reverse complement strand
CTTTATTATAATATATTAAAGTTATGAATTATTATTCATTATACTTTTATTTTTTATATTAACTTAGATTATTTTTAGTTCATTTTTTCTATTTATTCTACAATTAAGTTTATATTATTTAAAAGTCAATATTATATTTGTTTATAGTTTTGATAAACATAAATTTTATTAAATTAATTTAAAAGATGATTTGGGCTTAAATTAATTAATATTGTATTTATTTTATTTATTTAGTTTAGGGAAGCAATATAATGAGTGAATTAAAGATAATTTCATGGAATGCAAATGGTATAAGGACTCGTATAAAAAATAAAGACATTAATCCTATTTTAGAAAAAGAAGCAGATATCCTTTTATTCCAAGAAACAAAAACAAGCTATGAAAAAATGGATAAGAAATTCTTGGATAAATGTGGATATGAATACTATTTCTTAAAAGGGGAAAGTCCTAGAACCGGCGGATTAACTACTTTTACAAAAGAAAAACCTAATATAGTCAAAAGATTCTTTAATGAGTCCAGTGATGCTTTAGGCAGAGCTTCTGTATTGGATTTTGATAAATTTACTTTAATTCATGCTTATGCTCCAGCTGGAACTGGCACCAAAACTAAATTAGAAGAAAAATTAAATTACTTTAAGAACCTATTATCCTTTGCTCAAAAAAATAATGATAAAGATTTAATCATTGCAGGTGACTTCAATATTGCCCATAAGGAAGAGGACATTTCTGATTTAAATACTAAAGTCACATTCACTGATGAAGAAAGGGAAGTTTTAGACAAATTGGAATCCTTTGGTTTTGTTGATGCTTTCAGATTATTGAATAAGGATCAGAATCAATTCACATCATGGAAAAATCAGGAAGCTCGTGACAATAATGAAGGTGCACGTTTAGATTATTTCTTTGTTTCCAAATCTTTGGCAGATAAAGTCAAATCATGTTCAATTTTAGATGAAATTGACAGTTCTAAACATGCTCCAATTGAGCTGATCTTAGATTACTAATTATTTTTAGATTTCATCTTTTTATATTAACTTTTTTAAGCCTATTTTTTAATTTTCCTTATTTTTAAATTTATTTACTCGCTCTATTTTTTATTTTATTAACTTTTTTAAGTTTATTTCTAAATATACTAACTTTTATTAATTAGAATATACATAGATAAATACATATAATAAATTACTATCTATTATATAGTATTATAAAAAAAATTCAATAATAATATAAACTAATGTGAAATCATGAAAGCTGCTGTTATCGGTTTGGGAGTGGAAGGCAAAAAGGCTTTAAATTCCTTATTGAAACATAATTGGGAAGTTTATGCGACAGATTTAAATGTTAATATAAGCTTAGAGGACTTGCCAATATCCCTTGCAGGTGTAGATATTTCACCTCAAAAAGATAAAATCAGCTTTATAAAAGATAATTTATCCATTGATTTAGGATTTAATGATCAAGAAAAGATAGAATCATCTGATGCAGTTGTCTTAAGCCCTAGCATTTGGGGAAGCAAAATTGCAGAACATTATAAAAACTCTCATAAATTGCTTTGTGACGTAAAGACAAAACATAGAGACATTTTTACTATTGGTGTTACCGGTACCAATGGAAAAACCACTACTGTAACCATGATAAAGGAAATCTTGGAAAATGCTGGAAAAAATGTATTGGTAGGAGGAAATGCCGGTGGTGGATTTGAAGGCTACTATGACCTCATCTTAGAAGCAGAGAATGGTGATTATGATGTTTTGCTTGTTGAAGTCTGTGACATGACAGTTGGATTCTGCAGCTATTGCTTCGACTTTGATTTGATTGCATTGACCAATATGGGCAATGACCATATGAATGTTCATGGATCAATGGAAGGATATAAAAACTCCTTAAAAGGATTCTTCAAGGATAAAACCATTTTCATCAACGAAAATCAGGAATATAAAGAGGAATTTGAGGAAATTTCCAAAACAGCAATAGAGTATAATGAAACAGAATATGATTTGGATTTGTTTGGAAAATTCAATAAATTGAATGCAGGCCTTAGTGAAGCTGTGGCAAGTTACATCAATGAAAATCATTTTGAAATAGATAAAAATATAATAAAAGACACTTTAGAAAACTTTAAGCCAGTTAAGGGTAGGTTAGAAGTGTTAAAATTAAATGACTGTGAAATATATATTGGAAAATCAGACAATTCTGATGCAATTAAACCATTACTGGAGGAAGTCGATTTCACAGCAGTCTTTGTAGGAACCCCAAGACATAATGAAAATCATAGATTAGATATATTAAATGAAGTGGTATATGCGAATCCTGAAGCCATAATTCTCTTTCCAGGATTGGAAGATACATTGGAACAAGCTAAGTATAGATTAAATTCCCTAAATTATAAGGGAAGGATAGAAATAGCTAATAATCTTGATGAAATCATTGCATTCGTTGCAGAATTTTCACATGAAAAGGCTATTTTAATTGGAGGAAATGGTCAAGAAAACATTATAAAAATACAGGATAGGCTAAAGCAAATCTGTGATTCCTGTAATCCTCAGGAGAGCAAATTATTATTTGAATAAATGAAATAAGAAAAAAATAAATCATAATCATAAAATTATTAAAATTTTTAAGATTTAAATTAAGGAAGTGTAAGTATTAGTTCAAAAAGTTTATTAAAAAGAAATTCATTTAAAATATTTATTGCATTAATTGTAATACTTATTGCTCTAATACCTATCTCCATGGCAACTACAGCAACTCATCATCAAAATATGAGTGAAATTTCAAAATATGATAATGGCAGTACTGTCTTTACAGGAGATAATGTAATTGATAAAAACAAGATTAACAAGTATCCTATCGTTTCTAATTTAGGGTCTTTAACTACTCAAATAGCTGAAGGAAATATCGAAGATGCATTTTTCTCTATTGCTACCGGAGCAGTTCCAACTCCATCATCTACATTGCTTTATGGAAATGTAAGCAATGATGGAATAGTAGAGGAGTTTGAAGGTCCTGGATATGTTGTAGTGGATGATGATAAAATCACAGTAAATTCACCTGGAGAGGTTGTATGGGGCTATAACAGTCCATATATACAAGCAAAAATCGTTCCAGACGGACTTGACATCATAAACAATAAAACCAATGAAACAATAGGCCACATTGACCCTAAAACAATGACAAATGACACAATACCTGGTGATAGGGTAAATGTAGAAACATTAAAATATTGGTATAATCATTATGGACAAGGTTCCAAATACAATTTAGATTTCTGTATTAACGGATTTAATGACAATAGGTCATATGTAACTCCGGATGAATTAAGAGAAAAATTCCCAGAGGCTTATGAATATTCCCTAAAATATCCTGGAGGTTCTCCAGTAGTTCTTTGGGAAGAAAATTATACAGAAACCAAAGTTGCAAGCACATATACCTATTTGGATTCTCACCCACAGTACAATGACAGAAACAGAGAATTCAATGCTAAACAATTTGTTAAAGCTTGGAATGGTACTATCATTCCACCTAATGCATATGGCTGTGGAAGAGAAGGAGTAGGATTCAGTTCAGTTCCAGAAGATGATGCAGAATCTGGAATGGCTACACATGGAGTATGCCCTCCAGCAAGATCACTAAGAAATGCTGTATTGTCCTTAGGATTCAGATTGCCTATTGGTATGGATTCCGGACGTGATGCAGTGCTTTATGGTTTCAGTCCTTCTACAGGAATTAAGATCAATAACACACTTAAATATCCTATTAAAATTAATATGTGGACTGAAGGTTCTGGTCCTGGAATGAGAATCTATACTAACATTTATGAAATGATTCCTAATAGTTATAATGCTAATAATACTAACAGTACAAATACTACAAATAATTGAAATAATTCATAAATTTATTTAAAATAATTTTAAAATATTTTTAAAATTTAATTAAAAAATTATTATTTAAGGTAATATTATGCTTACAGTCTCAGCAGTAATCACTGCAGCTGGAAAAAATTCTAGAATGAGAAAAGACCAGGAAGAAATGAATATTCCCTTGCAAAATAAGCTTACACTTCCATTAAAAAGGGGAGAATATTCAAGTACAATCATTGAAACAACAATAAACAATGTGCTAAATACTGAAAATATCGATGAATGTATCGTAGTTCTTGGCCATTACTGTGAAGAAATATTGCCTTTCATTAATAATATTCATGATGATAGGTTAAAGATTATTAAAAACAATCCTGTTGATGTAGGTCTTTCTGTTTCTTTATTAAATGGTCTTCAAAATATTAGTTCTGACATTGCCTTATGCGTTACTGGAGACCAGCCTACAGTCAGCACTCAAACTTTTAATAATATTTTAAGCACTCTTTTTAACTGCGAAAATCCTAGAAAAACCATTTCCATTCTTAGACGGCGCAAAATAGGCAAATTGGATACTGCAGAAGGGTTAGGGATGCCTTTTGCTGCAGACAGAATAGAATTGATCAAATATTTAAAGGATAAGGATGACAATTTAAATCCCATTTTAAGGGAAATATTTGCTGATGGATTTGATTTTTATGGAGTTAAGGAGAATCATCCGAATGAATTGATTAATATAAATCATTATGCAGAATACAAAAGCATTTTATAGCTTTGAATATAATTTAATACAAAAGAAATCTATAATTTAAACATGAATACGAAAGTTTTTATAAAATTTTATACTTATTATATAATATATTAAGGTGAAAATATGTCTTTTGAAAAAGAAATCAAATTAGTGGAAGAACTCTGTATGACTCCAGGTATTTCTGGACACGAAGAAAAGATTGCAGAGATTATTAAAAGAGAATTAAAAGATGTAGCTGATGAAATTGAAGTAGATTTGATGGGCAATGTAATCGCTACTAAAAAAGGTTCCTCTAAAAAGGGACCAAAAGTAATGCTTGCAGCCCATATGGACGAAATTGGTTTAATGGTAAGATATATTGATGATAACGGTTACATAAAATTCTCAACCATTGGTGGAATCAATGACCAAATGTTAATGAATCAAACTGTTGTTATTCACTCTAAAAATGGTGATTTAACTGGTGTAATCGGTTCTAAGCCACCTCATGTCACTAAAGCTGAAGAGAAAAAGAAAGTTGTTCCTTATGATGAAATGTTTATAGATATTGGGGCAAAAGATAAGGAACAGGCTGAAGAGATGGTTTCCATTGGAGATCCAATTACATTTAAATCTTGGTTTGAAGCATTTCCAAACAACTTGGTAATGTGTAAAGCTTTAGATAACCGTCTTGGCTGTTATGTAATGATGGAAGTTTTAAAAAGAGTGGATTCCAAAGCTACAGTTTATGGTGTTGGAACAACCCAAGAGGAAGTAGGATTAAAAGGAGCTAAAGTGACTTCCTTTAAATTAAATCCAGATATGGCATTTGCTCTTGATGTGACCTTATCTGGTGATCACCCAGGAATCAAGCCAGAAGAAGCTCCTGTAGTAAGTGGTAAAGGACCTGCTATTATCATGATTGATGCAAGCGGCAGAGGAATTATCACTCCTAAAATCATTAGGGATTTATTGATTGGCACTGGAGATAAGGAAGGAATTCCTTATCAGCTTGAAGTAAGTGATGGAGGTACCACTGACGGTACAGCAATTCACCTTACAAGAGAAGGTATTCCAACAGGTGTTTTATCTGTTCCAACAAGATACATTCACACAACTGTTAGTGTAGCAAGCATGGAAGATGTAGAAAATACAATTAAATTGATTGTAGCTGCTATTAACAGTTTAGAATAATTTTAAAAATAAGTAAATTAGAATAATTTTTATTCTAATTTCTTTTTTATTTTTTTATATTTTATTATAATTTAATGATTTTTTATCTTCTGCTCTTTTCTATATTTTTTCTTTTTTCTATTTTTCTAATTTTTATCCATAAGGGCTGAATCCTTCTTGGAAATGCTCGCATACCTTTTCTAATTCTTCAGGAATGTTTATTTTTTGTGTACAGTAATCTATGCAGGTTTCACATTTAGTACAATCACTTGCAGGAACCTTTTCATCACCTAATTTATCATAATACAGTCTATAAATATTGGATTCGCTCTGTACCTTATGATGATTATATAATGTGAAATACTCTGGAATTGGAATCTCTAATGGGCAAGCTTTAAGGCAATAGCCGCATTCACTGCAAGGAACAGCAAGATTTTCTCTTAGTTTATCTGCCTGTTTAAGCAAGAATTCGTCTTCTTCTTCACTTAAAGGTTCAAAGTTTTCAAATGTATTTATGTTATCCAATAAATCTTCCATTTTATTCATACCACTTAAGACAATTTTTACATGTTCAAGTGATGCACAGAATCTCATTGCAAAGCTAGCAATAGATTTATCTGGATTAAACTCTTTAAAATCATCTACAATCTCTTTAGGCTGATTAACAATCACTCCGCCTTTCAATGGCTCCATTACATAAACATCTAATCCATGTTTTACACATAAATCATAACATTTATGAGCCTCAATCGCTGGATCTTCCCAATCCAAATAATTAAGCTCTAATTGGACTATATCAATAATATCTGCATACTTATCAAGGAACTTTTCAAGCAATTCTGCATTGTCATGAAAACTTATGCCTATTTTCTTCGCAATACCCTTTTCTTTCATGTTTTTAACATATTCAAAAGTTTTATGCTCCTCTGCCAATTTAAGCCATGGAACATTAATGTTATGTACAAAAAACACATCAAAATAGTCAATTCCCAATCTTTCAAGCATAATATTTACAAATTTATCATTGTCTTCTTCGCTTGTAAGAGCCCATGTAGGCATTTTATCACAAATAAGAAATGAATCACGAGGATATCTTTCAACAACTGCTTTTCTAATGGCTGTTTCACTTGTTCCATTATGATAAGCAAATGAGGTATCAAAGTAATTGAATCCCTTTTCCATGTAGAGGTCTACCATTTCATTAAACAATTGCTGGTCTATTTTTGAGGGGTCACTTTCATCAGTTTGTGGCAATCTCATGCATCCAAAACCAAATTTTGATTTATAATCCATTTTTAATCTCCCACTATTTCATTTATAATCATAATTTTAAATTATTGCATTTATAAATGTTTTTATATGGAAAAACAATTAAAATTTTAATTGATTATTTTATTTTATTTTACTAAAAAAGGCGTAATTATCCTTATAATTAAATTTCAATTTATTTTAGGGTTTTATATAAAAATTGCTATTTACAAAACTTTATAAATTACTATTTATATAAATAATATTGTATCAAAATATTATCAAAATATTCTAATATTTTCACGTTAAGTGATTTAATTATGCAATTCAGAACACCATCAAAAAACAACACTATATCTAATAAGGATATTGAGAAGGAGTTTAAAAATCTAAGAAAGGAACTCTTGGATTTAACCTTAAGAAACCCTCTCCTTAACTTTAAACCAAGGAACAGGAATCTCACTATCATTAATCAATCACCAATGAATGCATATAAAATCCTTGTTTTGGAAAATAAGAGAATGTATTTCTCCCCTAATAAGGCTGAGACTAAAAAATCTAGAGCTCACACTTTTATAGATCAAACAAAGGAATTTTTATCCTCAGAAACTGATAAGACATTAAAGGCAGACTTGACACCTAGTGAGCTTCAAAGAAGACTATTTTATATTGACCAGCAATCCAAAACCATGGTGCAGGAACAAGGTTACAATATTTTATATATTGCACTTGGATTTATTGAATGGATTGATAAAAAGAAACCACGACAAAAGAATTTAGCTCCACTTATTCTTATTCCAGTAGCATTGGAACGTAAAAAGGTTGGAAATTCATTCTCATTATCATGGACTGGTGAAGACATTCAAAATAACATTTCAATTCAGGCTAAACTTCGTGAAGCAGGAATAGAATTGCCTAAATTTGAGCAGACTTCATATATTGAAGGCGTAAACCAGTATTTAGCAGATGTTAAAAAGGCAATTAGGCCTTTCAGCAAATGGGATGTAAAAGATGGGGTTGCTTTAGGATTCTTCTCATTTACAAAATTTGTCATGTATAACGACCTAAATCCTGAAAGTTGGAGCAAAGATGTTGATTTAACCAAGAATGAATTGATTCAGGCTATATTCAATCCAAGCAAAAATGTTTATGAAGATACATTTGAGGAAGAGGATGTTGATGAAAAACTCCATTATAAGACAATGTATCAGGTCTTGGATGCTGATTCTTCACAGATTGCAGTTATAGAAAACGTTAAGGCAGGACATAATCTTGTTGTGGAAGGGCCACCTGGAACAGGTAAATCTCAAACTATTGTAAACTTGATTGCGGAGCTTATTGCTGAAGGAAAGACAGTTCTTTTTGTAAGTGAAAAGATGGCTGCTCTTGAAGTTGTAAAAAGCAGATTGGATAGTGTAGGCCTTGGAAAATTCGTTTTGGAATTGCATTCCCATAAAACAAGACGAAAGCAATTGTTGAAAAACCTTAAGAAAGCAACAAATGTAAGGGATACAAGAGATTTAAAGTTAGATCAAACCCTTAGAAAGCTTGAGAATTTACGTAATCAATTGGATGAATATGCTGAGGTTATTCATGCTCCTGTAGCTAATGTAAACCTTTCACCATTTGAATTGTATGGTATGAAAGAATCCAGTGAAGATTATTTTGCTCGTCAAAACAGATTATTGCCTTTAGTAAGGTTTGACAATGCTGAAGACTTATCAATGAAAGATTTGGATGATATAATCATATCCTTAGAGAATTTGGCAGAACTATATTCAACCATTTCAAAGAATAATCCATGGAGCTCTTGCAATCCAAAGAGTTTGCTTCCTGCAGACTT
>JAFRCZ010000059.1 GCA_017404125.1 Methanobrevibacter sp. | reverse complement strand
TGATTTTTCATTATTTTTTTTTATTTATTAATTTTTCAAATTTTCTTTTTGAATTTTTATTTTTTATCAGACTATTTTTATCAGGCTATTTTGCCAAATTAAGTTTTAATTAATTATTTAATGTTTCACAAAACCTGTTTTTCTACTAATTTTATTTCATTCCATTTTAGGTTTGATAACTATGACTAATCGAAAAAATCGATTTAATTTGTTTAAAAATGATAAATTTAAATTGAAAAATTCAGGTGACAAAAATCAATTAAAATCAGATAAAACGAATAATAATGAAGATTCTTCACATTTTCCAAGTTTTGATTCCATTATTCCTGAAAGTTCTCCTTTAAAAAATAGTTCTAGTTCCACTTCAGGATTTTATAATGATGAATTTAGTTCTAGAGATAATTCTAATTCTGATGATGATTTGGATGGGGTTTATGAGAAATATGTTAAATATATTCGTCCTCCCAAGGCTGATGGCTTAAATGATTTTAAAAATTTTAAAGAAAATGAAGATTCAAAAATTTTAAATGATTTTCAAAAAGAGGAGTATGAAGATTTTAATAGAAAAGATGTTGATAGAAAAGATGTTGATAGAAAAGATTTTAATAGAAAAGACTTTAATAGAAAAGGTTTTAAAGATGAATTATTGAAATTCAAAAAGAATTTGTTAAATAAAACGGATTCTTCAAAATCCTTATTTGCTAAGGTAACCTTTATATTAATTTTTTTAGTATTGATTTCATCTTCTTTTTACTTTTTTGTTTTCGAGCCATTTCAGAATGAATTGAACCTAGAAAAAAATTCAAAGCTAAATGAGCTTAATGCTTTGTATAAAGGTCCTTTAGAACTTAATGAGAATTATTATACTTTGGAAAATAGAATCAATCAGGCTTATGATATTGAAGAAATCAAATCGATAGATATTTTAAGACCCGCTACAAAGGATTGGAGAGTATATCACAGTTCTAAAATCGTATCCTGCAAGGATGATTTCGGCCGAGTAATGATGTCTTATGGTAAAAATAAGAACATTATCATGTCTGTGAAAGATGCGAATGATTTTGTTAAGGATAATGATGCTAAAATATTGTCTAATGTTCAATTTGAGAAGGTGAATACGGTCATTGTTCCGATTACACTTTCAAGACTTCAAGCTACTGCAGGATTAATTTCTGTTGGTTCAGTTGTTGACATTTATTCATTAGATGATAATTCTAGTTATTCTGAAGAATATGGGGATATTAAGGATAATTCCAGCTATTCAGAGGGAGAAGTAGATATGGATAGTAATTTAAGTTCCATTTCATCAAATGAAACTCTTGAAAATACTTTGGAAACGACTGAAGAAGATCCGATTGTAAGTGGGGCAACAGTTTTAGCAATCTTGCGTTCTAAGGATAGTGGTTTAGTTGATAGTACTGTTTCTAAATCAAAAACTCTAATCAAAGGAAATGAAACAAAACCCTTTGAAAACACAGTTTCTTATTCAAGTGATGTTGAAGAACTTCTTAAATCATCAGTATTAAATTCAAATAGCAATAATAATGCTTTAGATTCCTATTTGATGAATTATGGTGTTCGATTATCAAATTTTGAGCGGATGTCTAATTTGGGGGACTTGGATTCAGAGTACATCATTCTTTTGGAAGTCCCACAATCTGATGTTAATTTTGTAATAAATAATATGGATGATTTGATTTTAACAATTCCTACAGATTTTGCACCTAATTGGGTAGTGAATGAATTAAATGCTACATATTATTAAAATATATATCCGGAGCAATCTTTGTATTTCTTATAGATTTTGTTATTGATATTTATTTTTTTTCAAAATTTTTTAATTATTTATTTAACTATTTTATTTTTTTCTTTTTTAATTTCTTTTTAATTTAGATTAAGTATTTTTTGCTAATGAAATATTATAAATTTATTAAATATGAAAAATAGATTTAAAGTATATAATTAATTGATAGATATTTCAATTTAAAATTTGTCAGGAATTTAAAGATTAGTTTAATTTTGTAGATGATTTTTATGAAAATAAAGGATTATATAAAGCCTACAACAATTATTGTCATTATTGCTTTTTTAGTTATAGGGCTATATGCTTTAACTGAAGTGAATTACTTCGCATATAAAAATGTTGCAGAATCTAAGGAGATAAATGCATCTGTTGTGAGTATTCCATCTATCGGAGTTTTTGAAAAGATTAATAATGTCTCAATCTCTCAAGGAGTTTATTTTGATGTCACTTCCAATATTCCGACTAAGGGAGATACCGTTTTATATGGTCATAGAACCTTGCAGGGGTCTCCATTTTTACGTTTAGATGCTCTTAAAAAAGGGGATATGGTTATAGTAGAATGGCCGGGAATCGGTGAAGTAAATTATACAGTTAAAGAATCAAAGATAATCTCTCCAGCTAACTATTTGGTTTTAAATGAAAGCCATAAAACTGGAGATATACACAATCAGGAATTGTTATTGGTTACATGCCATCCAATTGGTTCAACTGCCCAAAGATTATTAGTAACTGCAGATTTAAATTCAGTAAGTTCAATCAATGAAACAGCATTGGAGCAAAATCCTCAAGAGCATTGGGCTTGGTTAATTACTGCTGGTTTCTTTATTTTCGGATTGATTGTATCTTATTTCACTCCTGGTAAAGAGAGAAAAGTTATTTTAGCAGTTGTCATAGCCATTACAATTGTTCTTATTTATTTCTGTATTTTCCCTGTATCTTCACAAATATGGGCTGATCAATTAGGATGGCTAAATAGTCTGATGGGAATAAGTTGAGCATATCAATGAACATTTTAAAATTTTGTAATTAATATGATTTAGAGGTATTTTATGGACACTAAAGAAAAATATTTTTCCAATATTTCAAATAGGGAAAGAGCTATATTCGAAGGAGCTATTAGTATGGGAGCTTTATTCCACCAGTTTGTAGGGACTCCTTTTAACAAAACCAATATTGCAAGTTTAGAAAAAGCTATGGAGGAGTCTTTCGCTTTACAGCCTTGTATTGATAAGGTTGAAGTTTCCATTGATTTGGATAGATTGGATAAAGCCATGACTGAATTTGAATATACCTCTCTTAGTGGAGATATGCTGGATGTTTAAATTTATTCTAAAGTAGACGATGTTTTGGCAGTAATAAGAATAAAGTTTATAGAAGAACTTAATTATCCTTTAATGTTTGTAGAAGAGATTATTGAATAATTTCTTTTGCAAATCTTTTTTTATTTTTAAAAAATTTTTTCTAATTTTTTTCAATTTTTATTGTATATTCATTTTCCTAATTTTAAACTAATTATTTGTTCAGATATACTAAATTATTTAAATAAATAAAGTCATATATATTAATATTATATTTTATATCTTAAGACAAATTTATCTTAAGACAATTTTTTTAAGATAAAATTTTCTAAGAGATAATGTAATAAGGTATTTATTTTAATATTTTAACTAATTATTCAAACTATACAAAGAATGTGAGATGATTTAATGATTATTATAGACTCTAAGCTTTGTAAAGGATGCGATATTTGCATAGCTACTTGTCCTAAAAATGTTTATTCAAAATCTGATAAGGTAAACACTAAAAACGTTTATCTCCCTTTCCCAGAACATGAGGAAGGCTGTACAAAATGTGGATTATGTGAATTATCATGTCCTGATCAAGCTATTTATGTTGAAAAAGAGGTGGAATAAATGGCAGAAGAGCGTTTTGTTCAAGGAAATGAAGCTTGTGCATTAGGTGCAATAGCTGCAAACTGCAGATTCTTTGCAGGTTATCCAATTACTCCATCTACTGAAATTGCAGAACAAATGTCTATTTTGCTTCCTAAATATGGAGGTTCCTTTGTTCAAATGGAAGATGAGATTGCATCTGCAGGGGCTATTATTGGTGCTTCCTGGAGTGGTATGAAAGCAATGACTGCTACTTCTGGTCCGGGTATTTCATTGATGCAGGAAAATATTGGATATGGATTCATTACAGAAACTCCTATTGTAATTATCAATGTTCAAAGAGGTTCCCCATCTACTGGCCAGCCTACCATGTCTGCTCAAGCAGATATGATGCAAGCTCGCTGGGGATCTCACGGAGATTATGAACCTATTGTTTTAGCACCTTCATCTGTACAGGAATTCTTTGATTTTACAATTAAAGCTTTTAATTTAGCTGAAGAGTACAGAGTTCCTGTAACTGTATTGGCTGATGAAGTAGTAGGTCACATGAGAGAAAAATTGATAATTCCTGATGATATTGAAATCGTAGCTCGTCAAAGACCAGAAAAAACAGATGGCCAATACTTGCCATTTGATGCTCCTGAGGATGGAACTACTCCTATGCCTGCTTTTGGTAATGGATTCAATATTCATGTTACCGGTTTGACTCATGATGAGAGAGGTTATCCTGATACCAATGATCCAGACACTCATCACAAATTAGTTGAAAGATTATGCAATAAGGTCTTAATGCATAGAAAAGATATCTGTTCTGTTAAAAAAGAGAATTGTGATGATGCAGATATTGTAATTGTTTCCTGTGGTTCTCCATACCGTTCTGTTGGAGCAGCTATGAAGAAGGCAAGAGAAGAAGGCATCAAAGTAGGATCTCTTAAAATTGACACTCCATGGCCTTTCCCAGAAGAGGAAATTGCAGAGATTGCTAAAACTGCAAGTGACATCATTGTTCCTGAAATGAACTTGGGACAAATGGTGCATGAAGTTGAAAGGGCAGCACATGGAGAAGCTAATGTTCATTTGATTGGCAAGATTGGAGGAATCCTTCACAAGCCTGATGAAATTTATGATAAAATCAAGGAGATTAATGGATAGGTGGTATAATGGTAGAAAAGGAAAGCCCATATAAAAAATATCTTAGAGAAGAAAGATTGCCACATATATTCTGTCCAGGATGTGGAAATGGTACTGTAATAAGTACATTCTTTAGAGGATTGGAAGGAACAGATATTGATTTTGAAAATGTTGCTATGGTTTCAGGTATCGGCTGTTCTTCAAGAATTCCTGGTTATGCAAAATGTGATTCACTCCACACAACTCACGGAAGAGCATTGAGCTTTGCAACAGGTTTGAAAGTGGGAAACCCTGACTTGGATGTTGTTGTATTCACTGGTGACGGGGATGCAGCGTCCATTGGTGGAAACCATTTGATTCACGCTGCAAGAAGAAACATCAATCTCACTGTAATCTGTATCAACAATAATATTTATGGTATGACCGGTGGTCAAATCAGTCCAACTTCCCCTAAAGGAAGCTTTGGTACAACTGCACCTTATGGTTCAAGAGATATGCCTTTCAATTTAGCGGAACTTGTAAGTGCAGCTGGTGCATCCTATGTTGCTAGATGGACCACCACTCATCCGATGCAACTTTCTAAAGCTATTCAAAAAGGTTTGGAAAATGATGGTTTCTCATTCATTGAAGTTGTTTCTCAATGCCCTACTTATTTCGGACGTAAAAACAAGATGAAAACCCCATTATCCATGTTCCAATGGATTAAGGAAAACAGTATAAATAAAAGAAGAGCAGAGAAGATGGATGAAGCAGAATTAGAAGGAAAAATCATTGTTGGTGAATTTGCCAATAAGCCACATGATGAATTGACTGCTGGAATAAAGGCATTGGTTGAGGAAAACTCAGATAAGCCATTGGCTATTAAATCTGCATTTGAGGAGTTGGATTAAAATGAGAACTGAAGTTCGTATAGCTGGTTTTGGTGGTCAAGGGGTAATTATGGCAGGAGTCATTATCGGTAAGGCTGCTTCACTCTTTGATAATAAGAATGCTGTTCAAACTCAATCCTACGGTCCTGAGGCTCGTGGAGGAGCTTCAAGAACTGAAGTTGTTATTGATGATGATGAAATAGACTATCCTAAAGTAACCAGTCCAGACATTTTGGTTGCTATGTCTCATGAAGCTTTAATCAAATATATGGGCGATTTAAAGGACGAAGGTGTCTTGATTATCGATCCAGATATGATTGTTGAAGAGGAGATAGTTGATTTTGTAAAAGAGCATAAAATCAAGCTTTACAGAGCGCAAGCAACAAAAACTGCAACTGAAGATGTTGGACTTAGAATCGTAGCAAATATAGTGATGATTGGTGCAATCGTTAAGGTTACCAATGTAGTTTCAGTTGATGCAGCAAAACAAGCTATTTTAGACAGTGTACCAAAAGGCACCGAAGATAAGAATATACAAGCATTCGAAGCAGGTTATGCTTTGCTTTAGTATTTTTATTTTCCTTTCTTTTTTTATTTTTTTTAATATTTTTTATTTAATTTT
>JAFRCZ010000058.1 GCA_017404125.1 Methanobrevibacter sp. | reverse complement strand
GTTCTACAAATGGCTTAGACTTGGATCAGAAATCAACTTTTGAATCATTCAAGACATCATTCATTGATTCCATATCCCTCATCGAACCGCCTAAAATGACTGGAACATCAACCTCATCAATCAATTTATCCACATATACCAGGAATGGATTTCTATCATTACCATCATAAAGATAGGATATTGTCCTTGCAGTCAATTGAATGCTGTCTGCACCTGCCTTTTCAAGTTCCTTTGCAACTTTTATGCTTTCTTCAGGAGTCATTCCATTTTTCCTGACATCCCAAGGATTAATTCTGCAGCTTACATGGAAATCCATAGTCTTTTTAAGAACCTTGATTATCTCTGAGCAGATTCTTACACGATTTTCTGTATTGCCCCCATATTGATCCTTTCTTTGATTGAAATATGGGTTGATGAATTTGGCAAGGTAAAAATTATTTCCAATGTCTATTTGCATTCCATCAAATCCTGCAAAGGAGAACTTTTTAGCTGCCATAATAACATCTGCCTGAAGACGTCTTATGCCTTCCAAGCTAATGTCATTAGCTTCAACCTTTTGATTCAAACCGTCATTATAATAAAAGAAAGCCAATTGGCCAAGAACCGGCACATCATGATTATGGCAGATGTCTGTTATTTCCTTATAGTCTTTTACAAACCCTCTATAATTTACATTATTGCAGTATTCAGCAAATCTGTCTCTTGGATCAAATACAAACATTTCTGAATTGATCAATCCTACACCGCTTTTAGCCATCTTTTCATATCTGTCAAAAACTTCGCTCTTTAAAAATCCGCCATCTTCAGTTTGTCTTTCCCAAGTTCCTGTTCTTATAATACGGCTTTTTAGCTTTAAATCCCCTAAACTACATTCATCAAATATATCCTTCATAATAATCACGATTATTCCTTAAAAAATTAAAATTTAATAAAATAGAAATTAAAAAAGTAAAAAATATGGAAAAGGAAAAATACTAATAATTGTATTTATCCTCTATCACTCGACCATCCTTGATTTTTATGGTTCTCTCCGCCAAGTTAGCAACATCATTGTCATGTGTAACGATAATCAATGTTACATTATAACGCTCATGCATTTCCATAAGAAGATTCAATATCATTTTTCCTGTCTTTGAATCAAGGGATCCAGTTGGTTCATCTGCTAAAATGATAGATGGGTTATTTACCAATGCCCTTGCAATAGCTACCCTTTGACGTTCACCACCAGACAGCTTATTTGGCTTTTGCCTTTTCTTGGACTCTAGGCCTACAGCAGCGATAAGTTCATTTGCTCTTTTCTTCATGTCCTTGGAAGACATGCCAGTATGGAGCAATGGAATCTGGACATTGTCCATAACTGAAAGGTTAGGTATCAGATTATGCAATTGGAAAACAAAACCTATTTTTTCCTGTCTGAATTCGCTTAAATCCTTTTCCTTTTGTAGGTTTATGCCATCAATATAGATTTCTCCTCTGCTTGGATTATCCAAAGCGCCAATCATATTGAGGAGAGTTGACTTTCCAGAACCTGAAGGGCCTATGATAGATACGAACTCCCCTTCAAAGATATCAAGGTTTACACCATTCAATGCCTTAACAGAGCCATTGTCATATTCCTTCTCAACATCGAATAAGCTGATTAATGGGTCTTCATAGTAGTATTCATAATCCCCATCATCTTCATAGGTTTCATTATAAACATATCCATCATCATTCATATGATTCTCATTATCCATAATACCACCTATTCATACCTCAATGCCTCTGTTGGAGCAAGCTTAGATGCCTTATAAGCCGGATAGATTCCACCGATTATTCCAACGATGATTGTAATTCCAAATGCAAGTATAAATGTTTTAGGGGAATAACCCAATGCGAAATTTTCAGTGTCAATCAATCTGACTCCCACTTCAGCAATCAGGATTCCAAATGCTGAACCGATTATGCCAGATATGGTTGTCAGGACTAAAGTTTCACCTAAAATCATAGCGAGAATCTTACTGGATTTCCATCCAACTGATTTTAAAACTCCGATTTCCTTTGTTCTTTCATAAACTGCCATTACCATAGTATTGACGATACCAATAGCTCCAACAATGATTGCAAGTGCTGAAACAGCTAGGGAAACTGCATCCAAGATACCCAATACATTATTTGCTATTGAAGATACCTCCTCGCTTGTCAATGTTGAAAGGTCTTCATAGTCCTCTTCAATCTTATCGCTGATTGCTGAATCATTGACATTCTCACCAGTCTTTACAAGAATTGCTGAAACCTTTTCGCTGTCAGTGATGTCCTGCAATGTGTCCAATGGAACATAAATTCCATTGTCATTTAAAGGATTGCCTGTTTCATAGCTTCCTATGACATTAAACTCATTGTTTTGTATTGTTATATTGTCTCCAAGGCTGATATTGTTCAATTCAGCATACTGTGTACCTACAATTGCATCCTTTGAACCATTTTTATAGACCTTACCCTCAACATCATCAATGCCCATCATATAAAGCTTATCGGGATCAACACCAAAGATATTGGTAGTAATGCCTCTCCCGGACTGGGAATCACTCGATGCTAACTTTTTTAAGTTCATTTCCGTTACCATAAGCTCTCCAGTCGTATCAATTACGCCAGACCTGTTTTTCAAATCATCAACCAATTGAGCATCTATTAAACCTGCGCCGGAACCGACAGAACTGGAATTGGTAACAGTTATCTCAGCACCGACATCATTTAGAGAGGTTTGGACTGATTGCTCCATTCCTGTAGTTATAAGACCCAATGCAACAATGGTTGTAATGCCTATGGCTATTCCAATTATGGATAAGGCACTACGGGTCTTATTCCTGAATGGGTTCTTTAAAATTAAATTAATAAATCTTATATTAACATCCCCTTATAATTAGTTAATATTTTACTTATTTTAGATATTAAACTTAACTAAAATTTTTTTATAAAATCAAAATAACATTGGTATAACGTTTAAATTAATTTTAAAATAATTATTAGAAGTTTAATTAAATAAAAAAAGGTTAATTAAAATAAAAAGGATATAAAATTGGATATAAAATTTAGAAAAAATATATAAAAACTTAAAAAAATAAAAATGAAAAAATGAAAAAAAGTTTTCTAGCTTAAAAACTAGAAAAATTAAAAATTTAAAAAAAATTTAAAGTGAAGCAAATACCTTATCTAATGCTTCTACTAATGCATCGATTTCTGCTTCCTTAACTACAAGAGGAGGAGCAAATCTCAATACATTGCCTGAGGTGCAGTTGATTAGGAATCCTTCTTCGAACATTTTGCCGACTATGTCAGCACCTTCAAAGTTCAATTCAACACCTACTAAAAGTCCTGCTCCTCTTACATCAGTAATGAAGTCGTACTTTTCTTTTAATGGTGCTAACTTTTCGAGGAAGTATTCTCCCATTTTCTTGCTGTTTTCAACAATTCCCTCTTCTTCAAAAGCATCCAAAACAGCATTAGCTGCAGCACCTGCAAGTGGGCTTCCAGCAAAGGTTGTACCATGGTCACCTGGTACAAAGCCTCCAGCCACATCCTCTTTTGCCAAGAATGCAGCCATTGGGAATCCTCCACCAATACCTTTAGCTACAGTCATGATGTCTGCATCAATTCCAAACAATTCATGAGCAAATAAAGCGCCGCATCTTCCAAATCCTGATTGCACTTCATCTAC
Organism: Methanobrevibacter sp.; assembly: GCA_017404125.1. Taxonomy (GTDB): domain Archaea; phylum Methanobacteriota; class Methanobacteria; order Methanobacteriales; family Methanobacteriaceae; genus Methanobrevibacter. The sequence goes on along the minus strand of JAFRCZ010000058.1, from coordinate 634 downwards.
AATGATTAAAACTCCTTTTTCCTTGCATAAGTCATTCAATCCTTTGTAGAACTCCGCATCTGCTATGTGAACTCCACCTTCACCTTGGACAGGTTCAATAATGATAGCTGCAGTATTTTCAGTAATAGCTTCTTTTACACTATCCAAGTTACCGAATTCCACTTTCTTAAATCCGGTTGGCAAGTTTTCTGTGTAAGGTGCACTGTATTCTGGGTGATCAGTTACAGACAATGTCAAGAAGGTTCTTCCGTGGAAAGAGTCACCGCAGTATAAGACTTCATGCTTATCGCTATATTTTATAGCAAGCTTAAGTGCTCCTTCATTAGCTTCAGCACCGGAGTTTGCAAAGAAGATTCTATCAAATTTGGTAGCATCAACTAATCTTTTAGCATAAGCTGTAGCAGGTTCGTTATAGTAAATGCTGGATATGTGGATTAACTTTTCCGCTTGGTCTTGAATAGCTTTTACAAGCTTTGGGTGATTATGACCTAAACAGTTTACAGCAATACCTGCTAAAAAGTCGAGATATTCGTTTCCTTCAATATCCCAGACCTTTACACCTTCCCCGTGGTCTAAAACCACTGGCACTCTATTAAATGTATTAATGAAATATTTGTCTTCAATATCAATGATT
>JAFRCZ010000008.1 GCA_017404125.1 Methanobrevibacter sp. | reverse complement strand
TAAAAAAATTAAAAATAAAAAGTTATTTAAATATAATCTTCATCATGGAAGAAATCAAATACCTTTTCCATTTCTGCGGGGATGTCGATGCCTTGTGGACATTGAATCTTGCACTCACCACAGAAAGTGCAGCTGTCTGCTCTTTCATCCTTGTTAACTAACCAGAAATAAGGGGCAGCAGTCTTATCAATATAATCCAAACTTTTTGCAATATTATACTGTTTAAAGCAATGAGGAATGTCCACCTTATTATGACAAGGCATACAGTATCTGCAGCCGGTACATGGAATCTCTTCCCTTGATTTATAGACTTGAGTGACATCCTTTAAGATTTGTCGGTCATGTTCACTCATGGAATTGACATCACAGTTTTCTGCAATAGCGATATTCTGCTTTACTTGATCCATATTGCTCATACCACTGAATACAGAAGTTACAAGAGGCTTGTCCCATAAATACTCAAAAGCCCATTCAACAGGAGTTCTTTTTTTATCTGCAGTATCCCAAAGAGCCTGAACTTCATCTGGAATATTATTGATTAGACTTCCGCCTCTGAGAGGTTCCATAATTACATTTCCAAGACCTGCCATTCCTACAAACTCTAAACCTCCTAGACCGCTTTTATAATCTTCATCAAGATAGTTCACTTGAGTTAAAATAACATCCCATTTATCATAGGAATCCATAATGCTGAAGAAAACATCCAAGTCATCGTGGAATGAGAAACCAACATATTTAGCTCTGCCATCTTCCAGGATAGAGTCCAAGAATTCCAATACATCCATACCATATAGCTTATTCCAGAAGTCTATCTTAAGGGAATGCAACATGTAAACATCAATATAATCAGTTTGCAACCTTTCAAGCTGCAAATCAAGGAACTTATCCATATCTTCCCTTTTGTTTACCAGCCATCCAGGTAATTTGGTTTGTATGACAACATCATCACGAATGCCCTTTTCTGCAAGGTATTTGCCTAAAAAAGGCTCAGCATTTCCTCCTAAGTTCCTGTTTTTACTATGAAATGAATAAGCGGTATCAAAATAGTTTACTCCATGTTCAATTGCATAATCGAACATTTTAGTAGCTTCTGCCTCATCAATTTCATAAAAATGTTCCTTATGAGGCAAACGCATACATCCAAAACCTAAATTAGATACTTCTAAATCAGTTCTCCCTAATTTTCTATAAAACATTGTGTCACCTCAAAAAACATTTAATTAGATGATAATATTTTTAATAAAATATATAAAAATAGATAAAAAAGTAGTGAAAAAAAGAAAGAAGAAAAAAATTAATCTAAATAATTTTCTACATGATTAAAGAATAAATAAATATTAGAATCGACTTTTTTTAAACGATTTTTATATTCAATCAATAAGTCAATCCTTTCATCATCACTTAAGTATTTGCCATCATAAATCAATGGAATATCAGATAAATCCCCCATAAAGAGAAGCTGAAGTTGATCTTTAGTTAAAATGGATGAAAATTTAATTATATTGTCAAAATTTTCTTCAGTGAATTCCAATTCATTGAACACCAAATATTCTTTGAATTCATCAATTACTTCTTTATATATTGGAACCAATTTAACTGCAATATTATATTTCCATTCATCATCCCAAGGATGCAACTGCATTAGTTTTTCTATTAAGAAATTAGCAGAATCCTCTAAATTGTCCCCAAATTGATTGAAATCCATTTTATACCTAAATCATCCCATTGACATAATAAGCATTATTATAAATAAAATTAAAATAGATCCACAACAACAGGAAAGCCAATCAGTATCATTTGAAGCATTGCTAGGCTTTGAAGTTGTGGAAGAACCATTAGTTGAAGAGCCTGTATCTCTAAAATTAGTGGAAAAATTTGGTGCAATTAATCTATTGCCGCAATTTCCGCAAAATAATGCTACATCTTTATTTTCATGACCACAACTTGGACAGAACTTTGACATTTTTTACCCCCTTTAATAAATAAATAAATTTAAAAAATAAATTTAATAATTATTTATTTTTATAAATTTCAATAAAAATATTAAAAAATTTTTAAAATTTAATTAAAAAAATAAAACTAAAAATGCATTTAAGCATTTTCAGTCATGATAGGAACTACTTGTTTCTTACGTGAAACAACTCCTTCCAATAAGACAGTGTTGTCTTCCAATTTTACATCATAAGCCTTTTCTACAAGTGCTGCATCTTTACCGAGAGCAATCACTTGAGAATTGCTGTTTACAATATCAGTAATCAAGAGCATGAACAAGTCCAAATCTTCTTCTTCAATGATTTTTTCCATTCCTGCTTCCAAATCATCTTTCATTTTCATTACATCTGCGATATCTGCAGTGTTTACTTGATTGACAATTGATTTTACATCTTTAAAGTCAATTTGCTTTGCATCTAAACTTAAGATTTCTTCAATTGAGAAACTGGATAAGTCAGTTCCTGCCTTTAACATTTCCAATCCATAAGCTTCATAATCGATTTCAGCAATTTCTGCAAGTTCTTTTACCGCTTTTTTATCATCTTCAGTAGTGGTTGGAGATTTTAAAAGCAAAGTATCGGAAATAATTGCAGATAACATTAAGGATGCAATGGTTTTATCAGGAGCAAAGCCATTTTCCTTATATAATTTTAATAAAACAGTTTCAGTGCATCCTACAGGTTCTGTTCTGACAAATAAAGGATAGGAAGTTTCAAATGCTATTTTATGGTGATCAACAACTTTTAAGATTTTAGCGTTTTCTATATTGTCAATGGATTCACTTGGACTGTTATGGTCTACAAGAATTACTTCTGCACCATCATCAATTGTTTCAATTAATTCAGGAGCTTCAATATCAAAGTAATTTAATACATATTCAGTTTCCTTGTTAAGACTGCCTAATCTAGCAGCAACAACTTCATTACCTAATTTGCTTTCTAAATCAGCCATTACAATACTTGAGGTAATTGAATCAGTATCTGGACTTTTATGTCCAAAAATATAAGTTTTACTCATTTTTTCACCATTCTCATTTTAATAATTATATAAAAACAATTATAATTTTGATTGTTCCCATTATTAAATATTTATGAAATATATTTATGATATTTAAAAAAAGATTAATTAAAATTATAGTTTAGAACTTAGATCAAAAAATCTAAGTTCTAAACTTGAATTATAAACTATACCAAAAAAAGAAAACTAGAAACTAATGTAAAGGGGGTGATATGTTAAAAGAATATTCTAAAAGCATAGTTCATAATTCTATGAGTATAGATATATTTCTTAACAATATAAATAGTTTGCTATCAATAGCACCAAAAAATGCTTTCTCTACCTTAAAAATATCAAATACTTTTGAATTAAATAAAATATAATTAAAAAAAGTGAGAGGTTTATTTATTGTATTTTTAAAAAATTTTGATTATTCCAAATAGAGATAAGACAAATGTAATGTTTTGTTTTGGAGTTTAATTTGGAATAAACAAGTGAATTTAATCAAAGAAATATTATATAAATAATAAATCTTTGATTTCAATTCGAAGTTTTAAGTATTTTCCGATAAAAGAAACTATATATTTCCAATGAATCTTATTTTAAAATCTTCAAAATATATTTCACCAAAAATACATGTTCCTTGAATATTATATTATTTAAATAAATATAAGCCAGTGTTCCAAGAGCATTTGAAAAGAAATATGAAAAAATAGTGAGAAAAGAAAAATAGGAAAATATTAAAAAAAGGAAAAAAGAGAATAATTGAAGAAATGAATATAAGAACTATCTAAATAGCTCATTTTCAATATTCAATTCTCTATAAGCCTCTTCAATCTCTTTTGTAACTTTCTTGATCTTGTCACTGGTTTCTTTATGTCTTGATACCAATTCATTAGGGTCTATAGTTTCCTCTTCTTCGTAAGTATCAACATAACGAGGGATATTCAAATTAAAGTCATTTGCTTTTATCTCTTCTAAACTTGCTCTATGGGAATATCTTTCTATCTCTTCCCTTAATGAATAAGTGCTGACGATTTTATAAATATCCTCTTCTCTTAAATTGTTTATTAATTTAAATTTATTGAAGTCACGGGAAGCATCAATGAATAATACATCATCATCCTCATTCCTGTCTTTCTTAAATATCATCATGCAAGCAGGGATATTGGTGCTATAGAACATATTTGCAGGCAGTCCAATAACCGCATCAAGATAATTAAATTCGCCAACAATGATTTTTCTGATTGCTCCTTCAGCAGCAGCCCTGAATAAAACTCCATGTGGAACAACAACAATCATTATCCCCTCATCATTCAAATGATAAAGCATGTGTTGAATAAATGCATAATCCGCTTTTGTACGTGGAGGCAAAATATTATAATAAGCTTTAAATCTCACATCATCAAGAAAACTCTTGTCAGCAGTCCATTTAGTGTTAAAAGGAATTTGGCAAACTACTGCATCGAAGGTATAATTTAAATGCTGAGGCTGTTCCAAACTATCTCCCTGTTTGATATCAAAATCCTTATAATGGATATTATGCAAAATCATGTTCTCTCTTGCAATATTATAGAATGATGCATTAAGTTCCTGGCCACATATGAAATCACAAGGCAATTCTTTTTTTACCTCTAAAAGCAAGGAAGCGGATCCGCAGCAAGGGTCATAAACAGAAGAGAGATGTTTTTTCTGGGAAGCCACCAATTTGGCAATTAAAGTAGAAACCTCTTTTGGAGTATAATAATCTGAAGAACTTGATGAAATCAAGGAAAACTCGCTTAATAGATACTCAAAACTGTTTCCAATTAAGTTATCGATGATTTTTTCATGATATTCATCTTCCAAATAATTGTCTGGAATCTCTTCTTCAAAATCATAACTTTTAAAAGACAAGATTACATTCTTTTTAAATTTTCTATCATCAAAAAGGGATTTGCTTAAAAGGCTATTGTTCACATTTTCTTTATCCAAATTAAAGTTGACTGAGCTTAAAGCATCCAGAATATTGAATACAACCCGATTTTTATCTTCTATTTCCTTTCCTAACTGGGATGCATTTAAATCTACACCTTCAAATAGATTCTGGAAATCTTCCTGACTTTCAGTTCCAACTGAAGAATCACTTATTTCAGCAAAAGCCTTATCCAATTCTTCTATGATAATATTTCCATAATTTCTTGAAGAGACAATGTTTTTATATAAAAGATTCGGGCTTAAAAAGTATCCTATTTCCTCAATTGAATTTTCTCTTAAGAGTTTCTCATACCCATTCAAATTGAAAGCTTCTTCAAAGCTAATGTTATCTCCCTTTAACTCATTTTTAATGTAAATCTCCAATTTCTCAGAGAGATATTTGTAGGAGATAAAGCCTAAATAATACTTTTGAAACTCATCATCAGTTAAAAATCCTATTTTCTTTTCCCTTTTTAAATCTTCATAAATGGACCATAATTGACGCCCTAAAACATTTTCCATATCCTAACCCCATAATTTAATAAGATTAAAGTAATCAATAAATAAAATTAGCTTTCTCCCAATTCCTTAAATAGATTCTTCATGATTAACTTTTCATTTTGCCTTTCCAAATCGATTAATTCCTGATTTAGATTTATTCGTTCATCCATAAGCTTGAACAATCTCCCATATTTTTTCTGGGTTTCATAATCAGGTACTGGGAAAGTAATTTCCTTAAGGTGAGTGGTTTTAATAATTTTTAAGGTAGTGCCTTCCTCTATCTTATGCAATTCCCTTGGAAAAATATCGCTTTTAAGAAGGTGGAAAATGAAATCAACATCAAATCCTTCCTTAACTCTTACAACAGCATAATACATAGGGATGATAATTCCTTCTTTTTCAAGCTTGCTTACAGTGGATCCTGCAAGCAAAATAACAATATCATCTTTCCGGGAGTAAAATTTACCATTTATATCATCTGAAACATCTTCCCAATCAGTTTCAATCTTTGAACTGTCATCATATGTTTTTTTAAGTACTTCCTGTGGAACTGTATAGCCTTTTTGATAACGTTTAATTCTAATTCCAGTAAAAATGTCTGCAATTTCATCAAACTTATATTTTTTAATCATATACTCACCAATAAGATAAAATAAAACCCTAATAAATATTTTTTAATACTATTATGTAATTACTTGTTCT
>JAFRCZ010000057.1 GCA_017404125.1 Methanobrevibacter sp. | reverse complement strand
ATTCTATTTTTTACTTTAAGCGCCGATTTTTTAATAGATATAATAGTTGAGTAAATTTAAATAATAGTTAAATCTAATTTTATTATAATTGTGATGGAATATTTTAATAAATAATATTGATTGTGGGGATAGAATGACCAATCAAAATAATGAAAATAATGAAAGTGTTGATAAAAAAGAAGAAAAGATAGAAGTTTGTTATACCTGTGGAAAGGAATTTGACATGAACAGCGATGAAGGCGCTCATTACCACTATGGTAAATATCCTATGTGTGGTTATTGCAGTAATTTCTATGGCTTTTACAAAGAGGATTTAATGGATAAAAAATAAGTTTTTAACCATTTCTTTAGTATTTAACAATTTATATAAATTTGAAATTCTATTTTAATTTTTAACTATTATTTCAATTTTCTTTTCTCATTTTAATATCATAATCTTCTTAAAATTTGATTTGTTCAAAAACGAAAATCTTAAATATGATGTTTATGTATAAAGTATTTATGATTTTGAATAATTTTTAAATTGGAATATTTTCAATTTATTTTTTTAGATTTTATAAAAACTGATTTTTTATAGAATTCTATTTTTATATGAAGTTTTTTTAAAAGCTTAAAAAGGCTTTAAAGAAACTTTAACAACTTTTATTATTAATTTATATTATAATTTTTATTTATTATGTGATAATATGAATGAAGTGATTATTTCAGAAAAACCAAAATCAGCTGAGAAGATAGCAAAGGCTCTCTCTTCAAAAGCCCAAAAGAAAAAGTATGGTAGGAAAGTGAACTATTGGGAATTTGAAGAGGATGGAAAAAGGACTACTGTTTTGTCTGCAGTAGGGCATTTATACTCCTTGACTTCTGCCACTTCAAGAGATAGATTAGGTTTTGATTTAACATGGGTTCCAGCATATGAAGTTGAAAAGAACAGCGGCTATATCAGAGAGTATGTCTATGCAATTAAAAAGCTCGCTAGAGATGCAGATAAGTTTGTTCATGCTTGCGATTACGATGTGGAAGGAACTTTAATCGGATACAATGTTTTGAAATACGCTTGTGCCAATAATGCTGAGGCAAAGGCATCCCGTATGAAATTTTCCACATTGACCAAAAAGGACATTGTAGAGGCATACAACAATATGATTGATATTGACCTTCATCAGGTTGACAGCGGTATTGCAAGGCATATGCTAGACTATTATTTTGGTATGAACATCTCTTCCGCTTTAATGGATGCAGTCAAATCCACTAGCTATAGGCGCATCAGCTTGTCTGCAGGACGTGTACAGACACCTACCTTATCCATTTTAGTTGATAGGGAAAAGGAAATTCAGGCGTTCGTTCCTGAACCTTACTGGCAAATCAAGGCAAAATGTGATCATGACATTATAGCAAACCATGTTGAAGATAAGATTTTTGATAAGGAAAGGGCTAAAAGAATCTTTATGGAATGTCAAGGTGCTGATGCAACTGTAACCAATGTCAATGTAAAGGAAACTGTAAGGAAACCTCCTATTCCATTCAATTTAGGTGGTTTGCAATCAGAAGCCCATGCAGTATTTGGATTTTCTCCTAAAAGGACTCAAGTTGCAGCTCAGAATCTATATGTCGGAGGATATACATCCTATCCACGTACTTCATCCCAAAAACTTCCTGAATCATTAGGTTTCAAAGAGATTTTTGCGGGGCTTGCTAAGGATGAAGAGTTTAAAAAGCATATTTTTGACTTGCCTGCAACATTAAAGCCAAATGAAGGTAAAAAAGATGATGCCGCTCACCCCGCTATTCACCCAACTGGTGCATTACCATCAAACTTGTCTCCTGATGAAGAGAAAATCTATCGCTTGATTGTCTATAGATTTATAAGTGTCTTCAGCGAGGATTCTAAATTGGAAACCATGAAAGCGAATCTAAAGGTCAATAATGAAAAATTCGTTTTCACAAGAAAAAGGGTTTCCCATGAAGGTTGGCTAAAGCATTATCCATTTAAAAAACAGGAAGCTGATGAGTTCCCTCCACTTAAAAAAGGAGATTTCTTGAAGATTCATAAGATCATTTCTGAAGAAAAGGAAACCAAGCCTCCTGCAAGATACAATGAGGCATCTCTCATTAAGGAATTGGAGAAAAGAGACCTTGGAACAAAAGCTACCCGTGCAGACATCATTGCCAAATTATATGATAGAAAGTATATTGAAGGCAAAAAGATTGAAGTCAAGCCATTAGGTGTTCATATAATAGATACCTTAAAGCAATACTGTAAGAACCTAACCAGTGAAGAGCTCACTCGCGAGTTTGAAAAAGAGCTTGACAGCTTATCTGCAGATAAGATTACCAAAGAGGAAATTCTTGCAAATGGTGAAAGGGAAGTCAGATCAATTCTTAAGGATATTGACAACAATCAAAAGGAAATCGGTACAAAGCTTTTTGAATCCTATCAGGAATCCAATATTGTCGGTGACTGCAGCTGTGGAGGAAAATTACTTAAGAAGTATTCCAAAAGAAACAAGGAATATTTCATTGGGTGTTCCAAGTTCCCAACATGCAGAAATACCTATTCATTGCCTAAAGGTGCCAATATCTTGAAATCAACTTGTCCAACTTGCGGTTTGCCTATGATTTCAATTAAGAAAAAAGGCCAAAAGGGAAGGGAACATGTTTGCCTTGATCCTAATTGCGGTAAGGAAGTGAGCAAAAGACGTGCTCCTGAAGTTGTTGGCAAATGTCCGGAATGTGGCAGAGACCTATTGAAACGTCATGGAAGATATGGTGAATTTGTTGGATGCAGTGGTTTCCCACAATGCAGATTTAGCTGCCAATTAAAAGATCTGGACAATTTAGGAAAAGAGGAATTGGAAGTTAAGGAGAATAACTCATAATAGATATTTTCTTAACTTAACTTTTTTTATTTTATTCATAATTCTATTTTTTAATAATTTTTCTATTTTTTTCTATTTTTAATATTTTATTTTTAATTTTTATATTCTATTTTGTCATT
>JAFRCZ010000056.1 GCA_017404125.1 Methanobrevibacter sp. | reverse complement strand
TTAATTTTTTTCTAATTATTTTTTTACATATACATTAATATTTAAGTTAAATAATTTTTTTAGAAAATTATTTAAAAAAACCTACACATAATAGTTTTGGGGGAGATATTATGGGAAAATTTAAATTTATTTCTATTCTAATTTTGGCTGTTGTATGCATTTGTGGAATTATTATGGTAGTGGATGCTCCTACTTCCTTTGATGAATCCATGAACCTTATACCTATTTCTGATTCTGAAAATGTAAATCAATCTGATTGTGAAAACGGCACTTGTTCAGTTGATTCAAATATTGATAATTCACTTTCTAACTCTAATGATAAAGATAATCCAGAGGAAATAAATTACAATTCAAAATATTATGAAGGATCTTATATTGAAGGATTATATTTCTGTAATGATTTAGATAAGGCATTTAAGGATGCAAAGGCTCATCATAGGAATGTAATGATTATTTTTGATGGAGCTGCTTGCATTTATTGTGAATATCTTAAAGATCAAACTTTAACAGATTCCGCTGTTCAAAAAGAAATAAATGAAAATGACATTATTTTGATTACAGAAACCAGTCAAAGTCCTGAACTTGCAGACGAGTTGGACATTCATGGAACTCCTACAACTGTAATTTTCGATGAAAATGGGAAGGAATTAGATAGACTTGAGGGGTATGCGCCTCCAGATGAATATTTAGCTTATTTAAAAGAGATTAATGGCAAATGATTATAGCAATGATTGGTGGTTTTAATGGAGATAATGCCTATTGTTTCATTTTTCACAGGAGTAATTTCAGTATTGTCTCCTTGCATCATACCTACCTTGCCAATAATGGTAGGATTTAGTTTAAAAGCCAAATCAAAAGCTGAAATATTCGCATTCATACTGGGTTTATTCAGCATTTTCATATCTTTAATCTTTTTGACAGGATTCTTTACAGCTATTCTCTATAGATACATCATTTATGTAAGAGTCATTGCCGCAGTTCTTTTATTGGTTATGGGAATATTGATGTTTTTTGATTATAGCTTTTCATCTAAATCAATCAAGGTCAGAAATAATGAAGGCATAGTAGGCTCCTTTATTTTAGGATTCCTAACATCAATTGCATGGGCAGACTGCTATAGCGGATATCTTATTTCTCTTATAACATTGCTTGTAAGTTCAAACAGTCCTTTATATGCAGTTGGAAATATCATTATCTATTGCATTGGATTTGCATTGACATTGCTTGCTTTATGTTTGGCTATTTCCAAGATAGATCTTGAGAAATTGATTTCCAAAGCAAGTTATATTCCTAAGATATTCTCTATTATGATTATAATTGGAGCCATTTATTTGTTTTATATTTCAATTCAAGTATTTTTATGATTGATTTTTTTACTTTTATTTAACTCTTATTTTTCCTTTCTTTACTCTTTTTTATTCAATTTCACACTTAAAAATCAAATATTATATACTGAATAAAACATATATAATTATATAACTAAATTTTATTCTTACAACTCTTTTAAAAATAAAATTTATAGGATTTTAAAGTGGAGATTTAAATGATTTACTCAAAAGAAATTGAAAATATGTGTCCTGTTCATAAGGGAGCAGACCATGGTCCTGCACCAATACCTGAAGAGGGAGGATGGGTAAAATCCAAGGAAATAAGCGATATTTCTGGACTCACTCATGGTATAGGATGGTGTGCACCTCAACAAGGTTGCTGCAAATTGACCTTGAATGTTAAGGAAGGAATCATTGAAGAGGCATTAGTGGAAACTCTCGGATGCTCTGGAATGACTCATTCTGCAGCTATGGCTGGTGAAATACTCGTTGGTAAAACAATCCTTGAAGCATTGAATACAGACCTTGTATGTGATGCAATCAACACAGCGATGAGAGAATTATTCTTACAGATTGTTTATGGTAGAACTCAATCTGCATTTTCTGAGGGAGGTCTTCCAATTGGGGCTGGACTTGAAGACTTAGGTAAAGGTCACAGGTCCCAAGTTGGAACCATTTACTCAACAAAAGTGAAAGGGCCAAGATACTTGGAACTTACAGAAGGATATATCACTGAAATAGGTCTTGACGAAGACGATGAAATCATTGGGTACAAATACATCAATATGGGGGTAATGCTTGACCTCATTAAAGATGGTGTAGAGCCAATGGAAGCTATTGAAAAGGCAAGTGGGCAATACGGCAGATTTGAAGATGCCGTTAAGAAAATTGACCCAAGGAAGGAATAGGAGGAATTGTGATGAGTTTATTTGAAAGTTATGAAAGAAGAATAGATCAAATTGTTCCTGTCCTTGAAAAATATGGAATAAAAGACCTTGAAGAAGCAAAAGCCATTTGTAATGAAAAAGGATTTGACCCATATGAAATTGTAAGGTCTGTTCAACCTATCTGTTTTGAAAATGCTTGCTGGGCTTACACTCTTGGTGCAGCTATTGCAATCAAAAAGGACTGCAAGAAAGCAAGTGATGCCGCAACTGCAATCGGTGAAGCATTGCAGGCATTCTGTATTCCTGGAAGTGTAGCAGACGATAGAAAGGTAGGTTTAGGTCATGGAAACCTTGCTTCAATGTTGCTTAGTGATGAAACCGAATGTTTTGCATTCTTGGCAGGGCATGAAAGTTTTGCTGCAGCAGAAGGTGCAATCGGTATTGCAAACTCTGCAAATAAGGTAAGAAAAGAGCCTTTAAGAGTTATTTTAAATGGGCTCGGAAAAGATGCAGCATTAATCATTTCAAGAATCAATGGATTCACCTATGTTCAAACTGAATTTGACTACTTCACTGGTGAAGTGAAAGTGGTTAGAGAAAAAGCATACTCTGATGGTGAAAGGGCAAAAGTCAGATGTTACGGTGCCGATGATGTAAGGGAAGGTGTAGCTATCATGCACCTTGAAGGTGTTGATGTATCAATCACTGGTAACTCAACAAACCCTACAAGATTCCAGCATCCAGTAGCCGGAACCTATAAAAAGGAATGTGTACTTGAAGGCAAAAAATACTTCTCAGTTGCATCTGGTGGTGGAACTGGAAGAACCTTGCACCCAGACAATATGGCAGCAGGTCCTGCATCCTATGGTATGACTGATACTTTAGGTAGAATGCATTCTGATGCTCAATTCGCTGGATCAAGCTCTGTACCTGCCCATGTGGAAATGATGGGATTAATCGGTATGGGCAACAATCCTATGGTTGGTGCAACTGTAGCAGTTGCAGTAGCTGTAGAGGAAGCTTTAAAATAGTTTAATTAATTTTAAACTATTCTTTTCTTTTTTTATTTTCTTTAATGTCTTTTAACTTTAATATTTTCTTTTTTTATTCATTTAACTTTTAGGATTTTTCTTGTTTTTTTAACTTATTTTAAATTCATTAATAAAAACTTATTAATTTGTTTTTATAAAATAGTTTTATGGGAATATTTTCATTTTTTAAGAGAAATAAATCTGAAGAAAAAACTCAAGAAAATAAAGCAGAATCTCATATTGAGATAAATACTGAAAATTGTAAAGCTTGCCAGAGATGCGTTTCAGTCTGTCCAAATAACAGTTTTCTTATAAAGGATGGAAAATCATCCTTGAAGGAAGATTTTATTTGCAGAGACTGTAAGGTCTGTGTTGCAGCTTGTCCAAATGAATGCATAAACTTTGTAAATTTCAATTCATAATAATTAATTTCTAAAAATGGTGTAAAAATGGATATCGAAGGTTTTGTAAGAGGAAGACTTGCGAAAGGCGAAGACGAAGAAGAGCTTAAGTCAATCCTTGCAGAAAGAATAAGAGAATTTAAGGATGTTTCAGATGAACATTCAATTCTAATGGCTGAAAGTGTTATTGATGAAGTCAAGACCACTATGGAGCTTAACAATACTGAAGATGAATTCCTAAGGGACATCATCACTGTGCCAAAGGCAAATGTTGGCATGGGAAAGATGGGTGTAGGTTCCCGTGGTGCAGGTGACTTCTTTGTACACAGAAGGATTGCAGAGATTGTTAAAAGTACCAATGTGCAATCTGTAGTTGATCCAAATGCTCAGGATGATGGTGGAGTGGTTAAAGTACCTGCCCCTGGCGATAATGTTTACATAACCACTGCAGTTGATGGAATCCATTCAAGATTAAGCGAATATCCATTTTTAGGCGGTTTCCATGTAACTAGAGCTACATTAAGAGATGTTTGTGTAATGGGTTCAGACCCTGTAGCTATTTTATCAGATCTTCATTTAGCAGATGATGGGGACATAGGTAAATTATTTGATTATACTGCAGGTGTATGTGCAGTCTCTGAGCTTATTGATGTTCCTCTTGTAGCGGGAAGTACCTTGCGTGTAGGTGGAGATATGGTACTTGGTGACAGGCTTGTAAGCTGTGTAGGAAGTGTAGGTGTTTCCCAGCATCCTCCAACCGCTAGAAAAGGAGCTACTGAAGGAGACATCATTCTCATGACTGAAGGTGCCGGTGGTGGAACAATCACTACAACTGCACTTTACAACGGTTACTTTGATGTTGTATGGGATACAATGAACATAAGTTTCGTAAAGGCTTCCAAAGCTTTATTTGCTGCAGACATTGTTAAGGACATTCATGCAATGACTGATGTAACAAATGGTGGTCTTAGAGGAGATGCACATGAAATCTGTGAAACAACAGGTGTTGGATTGGAGTTCTATCAGGATAAGATTAACACAACAGTTTCACCTAATGTATTGAAAATGCTTGAAGACTTGGATATTGATCCATTAGGAGTTTCAACAGACTCTCTTATGCTTGTAGTGCCTCCAGAAATTGCAGATGACATTAAAAAGATAGTTTCCGATGTTGGAGTATACATTACAGAAATCGGTATAGTGGATGGCGAAGGATCTCCAAGACTTGTTAAAGAGGACGGCGAAGTTGATACTTTAGTGCCACTATTTAGAGAAGCTGCATACACTAAAATCAAGAAATTGGTTGGAGATACAACTCCAGAGGACTTTGAAATCATGAAAGAGAAAGTTCAAAAGGCAGCTACTGAGTCTATCAAGAAAAAAGAAAGAGTTATTGATTATATTTTATCTAATAATAAATAATTGATATTATTTGATTATTTTATTAATTTTTTATTTTTCATTAAACGAAAAAGGTGATAAAATGGCAGAAGGTGCAGAAAGAATAGATGAATTCATGAACGAAGCAAAAGTGTTTTTCTTAGCAACCGTTGATGGAGATAAACCAAAAAACAGACCTTTAGGTTTCCATCTTCTCAAAGATGGCAAAATCTACTTTGGTGTAGGAAACTTTAAGGATGTATTTAAGCAAATGGAAGCAAATCCTTATGTCGAAATTGTAGCACTTGTGGAAACAGACTTCTTAAGATACTATGGTAAAGCAGTATTTGAAGAAAACTATGACTTCGCAGATGCTATAGTTGCAGGAAATGACTTCTTAAAAGGAATTTATAATGATGAAACAGGTTTCAAATTAGCTATTTTCCACTTGGAAGAAGCTACTGCAGAAATTCGTGATATCACTGGTAAAATCATCGAATCCTATAATTTCTAATTAAATTTCTTTTATTTTTCTATTTTTTCTATTTTTATTTTAATTTTTTAATTTTATTTTAATATTTTTATTCAATTATTTTTTATTATTTTAGTTCATTTTTTCAATTTAACCATTATTTT
>JAFRCZ010000055.1 GCA_017404125.1 Methanobrevibacter sp. | reverse complement strand
AAATGATTCTCCATGATGCTTATTTTTTGAATATGTTTTATGTATTTCAGAATCTTCCATTTCAAATTCCTTATTGTCTAAATCCAATACAGTTTCATATTCTGATTCATCCATTTTCTTATAGGCAAGAGCTATTACCCTCAGGGACCTATTTGTCAGCATACTCATTTCATTTAATATATCCTGTTTTGTATATTTATCAAAATTGTTTATATGGCCATTAAAATCAATCTTATCACATAGATCTATAATTAATTCTGGAGCCCCTTTTGTCAAAACATAGTAATTTTTATTATTTTCTTCATCATTTTCAGATTTTATTTTATTGGTTTCACTATAAATGAAAGTCATTCTCTTTCTATTGCTGTCAAATGGGATTTCAAATTCTTTTTCAAGATTTCTATTAGATTTCAGATCTTCAAAACCGTTTTTCATTGCAAAGGAATATGCGGCCAAATCAGTAGGATTTCCTATTAATTCATCATCTTCGTATCTTGCATCATTACATAATCCTGCAATTAATATGGAATGCTCTTGATTGGTTAATAATGTTTTTCTGACATTCATCTTGTTTTCTGTTAAGGTTCCGGTTTTGTCTGTACAGATGTAAGTGCATGACCCTAAGGTTTCAACAGAGGATAACCTTTTGACGATTGCATTGGATTTTGCCATTTTTTGCATTCCCAATGCTAAAGTCAATGTTAAAACTGCTGGAAGGCCTTCTGGAATAGCTGCCACTGCTAAAGAAACAGCAGTCATAAAGCTTTCAAGAAGATCTGTGGCTTGGAAGAAGTTTATAAAGAATACGAAAATACAAATGATTATAGATAGAATTCCAATTTTCTTACCTAATTTTCCTACTTTGATTGTCAAAGGAGTTTCCTCTTCATCTTCTTGAATCATTGTAGCTATTCTGCCTATGGTTGTTTCCATTCCAGTAGCTATTACAACCCCCTCTCCTTTTCCAAAAATCACATTTGAATTCATGGAAACGAGTTTGCTTTGTATGCTTTCCTCTTTTGAATACTTTTGAATATCTTTAATCTTATCATGGAAATCTTCAAGATTTTCAAAATCACTATCCTTTTTAACTAAAGTGGATTCTCCAGTTAAAGATGATTCATCCACTCTTAAATCATAGGATTCTATTAGGATAATGTCTGCAGGAACTTTATCCCCTTCTTCAAGAAGCACGATATCTCCAACGACAAGATTTTCACTTGGAATCCTTTTAAGTGTGTTGTCTCTTTTTACATGTGCATCTGTATGGACTAAGCTTTTCAGCTTTTCCATAGCATTTTCAGCACGGTATTCTTGGATAAAACCTATTATTGAGTTGATTATGACAACTACAAGTATGACAATTGCATCCAAATGATTTCCAATCATATAGCTTGCTATAGCTGCAATGATAAGCATGAATATTAAAACATCTAAAAATTGGGATAAAAATAGTTTTAAAGGACTGTCCTTCTTTTGCTCTTTAAGTTTATTTGGCCCATACTTTTCCAATCGAGCATTGGCTTCAGCACTACTAAGTCCTTCTTTTTTAGTAGAGTACTGTTTTAATATTTCTTCTATCAATATAATCCCCAAGTTTCAGTTTTAAAAATAGTTTTAAAAGTTATTATTAATTTAAAAATTGTTATTAATGATTTTTTTAAGTTTTATATTATTTAAAATGTTCTATATAATTTAATAAGCCATTAATTATTAATTAATATTTTAAGATTATCTTTCATAAATGTAGAATGAGGCACGATTATAGTTTTTCAGTTTCATTTTTTTGGTTTTCATATTCAAATCTTCGTTGAATAAAGGCTTAATGATTAGTGTAGCATTGACTTTATCCCTTATTTTCATTATAGCTTCCTGCAATTCTGCAGGGGGTCTGATTGAAAATAAGATATCTGCACCTTCATATATGGATATATCTGGATTGAAAACATCATCTTTAATAATATTCTCGTTTGCAGGATCAATGTCTGTCATTAAAATATCGATGTTTTCATTTTCACTTAAATTTTTGGAAATTGTTTGGAATTTTCCTGCTCCAATTTCGACTATTTTGGTTTTTCTACCAGTTTCTTTGCTGTTTTCAATAGCTAATTTAAGTATATATTCCTCTAAATCATTCCACATTTTGATTCCTTTTTAAGTTTTTCTTAATATATATTTATTTTTTTAATAATTTAATATGTTCTATTTTTAAAGTTTTTTTTCAGATTTTAGAAATCTTTTTAATTGAGTAAATTATAATATTAATAGTAAATTTGTTAATAGATAGGTTTTTATATGTTTATTCGTGAATTTGTCCCTTCTGATTTGGGAAGGGTTTATCAAATTGAAGTGGAGTCTTTTTCAACACCTTATGAAATAGCTATTCTTCAGCAATTGTATGAAATAGGCACAGGATTTCTTGTAGCAGTTGAAGATGGTGAAATCGTAGGATATATCATATTTTGGGTAAAAGAAGAAGGTTTAGGACATATAATTGCTCTTGCAGTTGATAAGAAATTCCGTCGTCAGCACATAGCAACTCGTTTGCTTATGATGGCTATAACAATATTTAAAAACATTGATATTCATAGGATTACTTTAGAGGTAAAGTCTCATAATGATGCAGCAGTTGCTTTCTATCAGAAATTTGGCTTTGAGATTGACAGGAAAGTACCAAATTATTATGAAGATGGATCTGATGCTTATGTTATGCTATTTAGCACAGGTCAAATTCATAATTAGCATTCCTAATAATTATAAAATAAAAAATAGGCTATTTTTAGTTATGATTTTTAGTTAAATCTAATCTGTAACTGAGATTATTCTCTTTTTTCAATTCACTTAACTCTTTATTAAGTTTAATATACTCTTTTTCAACTTCCAATAAGGAAGTTACTAATCCTTCCCTATAGCTATTGACTTTTTTAGTATCCAATAGGAATTTTTGTTGGGTATATGGTTTAGAGTTGGTTATTTGAGAAATTTCTTTGTCTTCCAATTCAATATTTATTTCCAGCTTATTTCTTAAGCTTTCAAAGTCTTCCAAAGTCTCCGGAATATTTTCAATATTATGCATATTTATAAGATTTTGTGCAGACTTTAATTCTTCCAAGTCTCTGTCTTCATATGCTTCTTTAGAACTGTAAAATAAGGTTTCTTCATAATCTGTAGGCTCAAGCAATAAATCTGGGTGAATTTTTCTAATGCAATCCTTATAAATGCTATGCAATTCCTTAAAGTCCTGTTTCTTGCTTAAATTGTTTTTATGCTCTTCAATAAGGATATTCACTTTTGCTGTTTCTGTTTCCAATTCAAAATCTTCCTCTTTAAACTCATTTTCAATATGATTTTCAATTTCTCGCATATTGATTTTTGGCTTATTGATTTTTGTTCTATTAATTTTGATTTGGTTTTTTTCTAAATCTTCAGTTTCTTTATTGAACTGATTGGTTGATTGCTTATCAACCATTCTTTTGATCAATTCCATAGTTCTTTTTGTTTTTTTAATTCGAAGCTTATAATCCTTAATCTTGTATTTATAAACTCCAAATTTTAAAGAGTAGTCTGTTTCAATTTCCCTGCAAGTGAAATTAATTAAATAATCTTCTTCAAAGAGTTTACTGGCTAGAATCTCTTTTAAATAGCTTATTTCATCTTTTAAGCTATTAATATATTCTTCATTTTCTCTTGTTTTTTGAGATTCTGTCATTTTTAAACTCCTTGTAATTAATCATTTTAGAAAATAATATTCTACTTTTATCTTCTGCGTCTTCTATCTTGCCTATCTAATCTTCTTGGCTGATTGGAAGGATAATCGTAATCTGAATAATAACTTGAATCTATGCTTTTGTGGAATTTTCTAAGATTTCTGGTCTGTCTTTCTCTGCCTCTTGCTCTTCCTCTCTTTTTCATTTGTTTTCTTTCTTTTCTTCTTCTTATTCTTTTAATTATCTTTCTAATAACTATTAAGACCACGATTATTCCAATGATTATGATTCCAAGTGGCAATATATCAAATATGAAATTGCTGTAGTATTTGTGGAATTCCATTTCAGATGGGAAATTCATATTGCTTGCACTTGTATCGTCTTCTGTAAGGAGTGCAAAATTATAAACCAAATCATAATAGCCTATGTTTGCACCTTCATAGTTGATGGAATCTGGTGCTTTTCCATTTTTATTCATATAATCTACTACTATATCAGCCATATTATAGTAATCATTAAAGGAATATTCCCCTTTTGTAAAGCTTGAATATTTTTGAGGATTATCCGGAGCTTCATAGGATTTAGGAACTTCCAAACTGTATCCTCCAATGTATGAAGCGCTCATGTATAACAATTGCTGGGTAGTGTAGGAACCATAGGATTCCTGCATGTCGCTTCCATATCCATCAACGATTTTTTTGGAATCTTCTGCCAAGTATTTAGGGTCCATTTGATGATAAACTATTAAATTTGTATCCAATTGCTTGTTATCATCTGAACCTGCATAAATTGCTTTAATGATTTCATCTGCAATGTATTCATTCACATGATCACTGTCATATGCGATTATTCCTTTATAGCACTCATTTGGATATAGCTGTGCAGGCTGAATCAAGGTTATTCCTGCATCATTCAAGAATTTTCCAGGGCTTTGCACTGATGCAAATGTATAATGTGACCAGTTGTCATCATAGGATCTTCTAAGGAAATTTATAGTATTCAAATCAAGTGTGCCGGCATTTACATAGATAATCTTTTTGCTGACTTTAGTGGAATAGTCTGCAAGGTCAACTAGGTTTCCTGCACAAGCTCCTGCGATTGTTACAGCTACATCACATCTCGCTGCCATTACCCGTGTCCCTTCTCCGGGATTTGAAGCCGAATCATCAACAACGACAATAATGTTTCCATTGGTTTTTGATTCAATTCTATCTTTGATATCATTTAATCTTGCAAAATCTGCATCATGCTCATGCAAATTGTCTGAAGTTAAAAACACAGTGGTTGCATCAACACTTTCAGCAAATATTGGGCATAAAATGATTAATGATAAAAGCAATAACGGAATAATCTTTTTCATGGTTTGGTCTCTAAAATATTTCTTAGTATTATTAATTAAAAATTTAATAGAACTGTTTAGAAGTGCTTAAATTTCTTCATCATCTTCTTCAAGAACCCATTTAATGGTGTCTAATCTTATATCATTTGTCCAGATCATGGCATTGAGCTGATTTTTTGCTGCATCATCTCCTTCGATTGATGCCTCTTCATATCTTGAATTTAACTCTTCAGCCCTTTGTTCGAATTTTTCAAGCAAGTCACGGACTTGACTTTCAGAGCTGACTAAAGTGCTTGTTAACATGATTGATTGCAATTCAGAACCTGCAAGGATTACTTTGAGTTCATTGGTCAAATCTTCCTCTTCAGCTCTTAATCCTGCAATCTTATCGTTTAATACTTCAATCTTTTCTCCAATCTCTTCTTTTGTTTTCATTTTATAATCTCCAATAATTATGAATTTTATTCGATATTTTAATTTATTTTTAATTCTTCAATTTAAAAAAATATTATTTTTCCATATCCCAATTAACTGGTTTTTTCTTTCGTCTTCCCCATTTGGTTGATTTCCACATTCCAGTATTCCTTTTAGTCATACCTTCTCTTAAATCAATCCTTTCATCAGGCAAGTCATTAGGATTAACTTCCTTTTTTTCAGTTAAATTAGCTCCGCATTGGCTGCAAAACCTAGCATTGATATCATAAAGCTTTGCCCCGCATTTTGGACAAAATTGGTTCATAATTTCACCTTCAATTTTTTAAATATATTTGAATATATCCTTTAATAATTTTTTATATTTTTATATTATTTTTAAAATATTTTAAATATAATTTAATTATTACTTTAATTCTTTTTATAGATATCTATAATGTTTTTAAAGAAATGTTTTTTAAGAACAATTATTTATAAAAAGATTTATAAATTTTTAAGTGTCAATATCTATTATATTAAGAATGTGATAAAATGGCTGACGATATTATTGAAATTGATGATTATGAAGTAAAGGATAAACAGATTATAGAAACAGATGATGAAGATTCTCAAAGCCAATATGATAATCAAAGAGAATATGATCAAGACTACGATAATCAAGGCGGTTTTAGTGGGTATTATAAATCCATTTCATTGAACAACACTTCCTTATTGATTATTTTAATGGTTATTGTTTTATTGATAGCTATTTTCATAATGACTTTTGATTAATTAAATTCATTATTGGTATTTGTTATTGATTAGAATGTTTAATTTAGCTGATCTATTTGAAAGATTTTCATTTGAGAAAAACAATAAAAGATTTAGAATCTATAATTTTTTAATATTGATTGTAGCTTTGTCTCTCTATTTCCTTAATAATCATTTCCTGCATGAAATCAACTGGTTTTTCATGTTCTATTTCAATGATTTTTTAGCTATTGTAGTATTGTTAAGCTTTTTAAATATTGTTTATCCTTTTAAATTGACAAATCTTTGGCTAATAATTCTTGTAACAGTTTTAGCATCATTTGTATGGGAGTATGTGGCCTTATTTATTAAGCCAGGATCTAGATTTGATTTTATTGACATCATTTTCTATTTTGGATCTATGGTGATTTATTTAATCCTATTGTATTTTATTGAAGGAAAAATCAACACATCAATTTAATATTCAATTAATCTTTAAAAAATTTTTTAAAATCTTAATGTGGTATTATGAATGAAAAAAGCAAAAGTTCATCAGAACCAAAATATCTTCTTAATTTTTCTTTTTCGCAAAAAAGATTAAGTTCTAAAGATGAAGATTTCAGAGGGGATGCTCAATCTTATTCTAAGACTTGCATGAGTTCAAACATCATCTCTGAAACTTACTTGGAAGAAAATTACATTTTGCTGAATAAGAAGTCTTTGCTTAAACGTAAATCTACAGGATCTTTGAAGATATTTTACGGCGAAATAATTGATTTGAAACTTAATCAATCAGATTTGTCTTCATTATACTCATCTATAGAAATCGTTTATTCAAAAAATGGATATACTAAACATCTAATCACTTTAAGCAGTTCTGATAGCTTTGCTGTCAGATGGTTTTATGATGAATTGGTTGTAAGATACTCCATGATTAAATCCAATTTAAATAAAACAAACATTATAAAGTCTAATGAAAAGGAATTTTTGGATGGAAATGGCGCTAAGTTGGGTGCTTCTCGTAAGTTTGATGATTTCATGAATCGAATGAATGCTGAAATTTCTGATAAAAGAAAAAAAGAGATTTCAAAGCAAATGAAATTTGACAGATGTTCTAGTGAGGAACGTTAGTTTTTAATTCTTCCTCTTCCCTTATTTTTTTACTATTTTTTTTACTATTTTTAAATTATTTCCACTTATTTTCCCTTATTTTTTTTATTAATTTATGCCCTATTTTTATTAACAATTTAACTATTTTCAGACTATTTTTTTTAAAATTATTATTTTAATAGATAACTTAAAATATTTTGTTT
>JAFRCZ010000054.1 GCA_017404125.1 Methanobrevibacter sp. | reverse complement strand
GGTTGGACAATTTCCACCACATATTGGAGGAGTTGGAGTTCATATACACACTTTATCAAAGGAATTGATTAAGCAAGGCCACGAAGTATATGTTATCACATACCCCCACAAGGACATTAAAGACATTGATGGAATCCATGTAATCGGCACAAAAGGAATCAATATACCAGGACTTAGAGGGGCATTATTTGCAATCAATGCCAAAAGGGAATTAAAGAAATTAATTGAAAAGGAAAATATTGACATAATCCATGGACACTACCTTTTCCCTGCAGGATGGGCTAGCGTGAAAGCTGGAAAGGCAACCCATACAAAAACCTATGTCACTTCACATGGATCTGACATGTTTGAAATGTATAGAAAACAAGGTTTCATGAGACCTCTTATCAAAAAAGTTCTTAAAGATGCAGACGTAGTTCTTGCAGTAAGCAATGCATTAAGAGAAGAAATAATCAATACCAAAATTCCAAATATTGAAGAAAAGACTAAATTGCACTGGAATGCTGTAGATATAGACAAGTTTAAAACTACAAAAGAGAATGAAAGTAAATTTAAAAAAGAATTGGTGCAAGAATTCGACATAGATGCAGAGAAACCTATCATTTTATTTGTCGGAAATCTTATTAAAAGAAAGAATGTTGACCTACTCCTTGAAGCTAAAAAGCAAATGGGCACAAAAGCTAATCTTGTCATAGTTGGTGACGGCCCTATCTTGGAACAGCTCAAAGCCAAAGTGGAGAAGGAGCATCTTGACAATGTCTACTTTACAGGTTCCAGAAGGGATGTAGAAGATATCATTCCAAGCTGTGACCTGCTTGTATTACCATCACTAAGTGAAAGCTTTGGACTTGTATTGATTGAGGCATTAGCTTGTGGAAAGCCAGTGATTGGAAGCAATGTTGGTGGAATCAAGGAAATCATTACAGAAGATGTTGGATTATTGATAAATCCAAATGACAGCAAAGATTTAGCTAATGCCATTGACAGAATATTTAGTGATAAGGACTTGATGGAAAAATTCAAGTCAAATGCAAGAAACAGAGCAAAGGACTTTGCAGAAGTCAGATTGCCTTATGACGAATTGAATTGAAAATCATAATTTAAATAGAATTTCAATCAAAATGAAAAATTATAAAAACATTTAAAAATTGATTTAAAATAATAATATTCATTTAAATTAGAAAATAATAATTATTTGGCCAAATTTTAATCAAATTTAAGATAAGAATTATTAATAATGAAAAATAAAGTTAAAATAGATATATAAATCTAAAAAATCAACTAATTAAAAACATATTTATTGAATTAACAAAAAGAAGAGGTTATTAAATGGGAGAAAAGGAATTTACTCATCTAACTGAAACTGGAGTTCATATGGTTGAAGTTGGAGAAAAGCCACAGCAAAGAAGAACTGCTAAAGCAAGTGGAAAGATCCATCTTCAAAAGGAAACAATTGATATGATTAAAAATGCAGAAATCAAAAAGGGAAATGTTTTGACAACTGCCCAAATAGCTGGAATTCAAGCTGTCAAAAAGACATCTGACATTATCCCACTTTGTCATCCATTGAATCTCAGCGGTATTGAAATCGAATTTGAAGTGGGGGATGAAGAAATAACTGCAACCTGCGAATGCAGATTAACTGGACAAACCGGAGTGGAAATGGAAGCCATTACTGGAGTTAGCGTAGCTTTGCTTACCATTTGGGACATGACAAAAGCAGTTGAAAAGGATGAAAACGGACAATATCCTGACACTAAGATTTCTGATATAGTTGTTCTTAAAAAAGAGAAAATCTAATAAAACTTATCAAATGCTCTTAGAAAAGCGAGATTTAATATTAATTACATATATTTACATAAAATTATTTTATAAATTTTACAAATTTAAAAAAAAAAAACTGATTAATATGGAAAACATCCCAGAGAATATAAAGACAATCATCAATAGCTGCTATCCCTACATTGAAGATTTTAATCCTGCACAAAAGGCAGTGATTGAATCAGGATACCTTGAAAACAATAAGAATTGTGTCATTGCTATCCCTACAGCCAGTGGAAAAACAGTATTAGGGATAATGGCAGCTCTCAAATCCATTTTAGATGGTGGAAAAGCTGTTTATGCTGCACCTCTTCTTTCAATCCAAAACGAAAAGGTAAAGGAATTTAAAAAATTCGAGGAATTTGGAATCAAAGTAGGCAAACACCCCTCATCTGCAGATTTGTCAGTTATGGTTTTTGAATCATTTGATGCTTTGACCAGATTTTCATGGGATGCATTAAGGGAAGTTGATACATTAATCATCGATGAATTCCATATGATCGGCGAATTTACAAGAGGCCCTACAATAGAATGTGCTATTACAAGGGCAAAGATAATCAATCCAGGATTGAGGATTATTGCACTCTCCGCCACACTTGAAAATATGGAAGAGATAAAAGACTGGCTTGATGCAACTGTCGTTGAGCATGACTATAGGCCAGTCCCATTGAATAAAGATGTTTTGGATACTGAAATGTTCAATACAAAAAACAAGAATGATGTAGTTGTGAAAGTATTGGAAAAAGCCCTTTCAGACGATTCACAGGCATTAAGCTTTGTATCAACAAGAAGATTTACAGAAAGCCTGGCAAGCTATGTGGCTGGAAAATTGAAAAAGAAGACCACAGCAGAGCAAAAGAAACGCTTTAAGGAAGTTGCTGATAAGCTGCTTGCAGTTCCTGAGAAAAAAGGATCAAGACCAACTTCAACTTGTCTTAAATTGGCGGAAAGCTGTGAAAATGGTGCAGTTTTTCACCACGCAGGGCTCTTCAGTGAACAGAAAGAGATCATTGAAGAGGAATTCAGAAACGGCAATATCCTCATGATTGCAGCTACTCCAAGTTTAATGTATGGAGTTAACTTGCCTTCAAAATATGTTGTAATCAGGGATTATACAAGATGGACTTCCCAAGGACCTCAGGCAATTCCTGTCTTTGATTATGAACAGATGTCTGGAAGAGCTGGAAGGCCACAATACGATGATGTAGGATACTCTTACTTGGTTGCCAAATCCATGGAAGAGTCCATTACACTTGAAGAGCGTTACATCAATGGGCAGGTAGAGCCAACAAATTCCAAATTGATTGAGAATAAAGATGCAGTATTCAAGCAAATCATTGCACAGGTAGCATCCACTCTCTCAAAAACTCCGGAAGACCTTCAGGATTTCTTTACTAAAACATTCTACGGATATCAAATGACCGCTAGCTCTTCAATGAGCTTCTTTGCTGAAGAAAGCTTGAAATTTGAAATCATGAATGCTTTAGAGTTCCTGATTCAAAACCAAATCTTGCAGGCTACACCAAGTGGATTGAAAACAACACCATTCGGTAACTTAATAGCTAGATCCAATTATAGTGTTGAGACCGCTGTTAAAATCAAAGAGTATGCGAACAATCTTGATAAATTCAGCCCAGAAGCACTTATTTACCAGTTATCACAAACTCCAGATATGCCTCTAATTTCATTTAAAGGCAGAAAATCCAAAGATCCTGTTCGCGAAAAGCTTTCAAATTATGGATTATTCTCTATTGATATCGGCAATCCAGAAGCTACAGCAGTTTCATTGATTGAATGGATTAATGAAAGAACAGAGTATCAGATTGAAAACGCTTATCATGTATACTCATCATCTACAAGACGCTCTGCATATGAAGCTTCCCTACTTGTCAGATTTACAAAGAATACCCTTGAAGTTCTTGGTAAATATGCTTACTCAAAAGACTTGGACTTCCTATCAGCAAGACTTTATTATGGTGTGAAAGAAGATATCATCCCTCTTGTAATCGGAGTTAAACGTTTAGGAAGACGTCGTGCAAGAGCGTTGGTTGATGTATTTGGCGAAGACCTTAGGCCATATTCAGAAAAAGAGCTTCAAAAGGTTGAAGGAATTGGTCCAAAATTAGCTAAAAGCATTAAAG